>JAUMVS010000092.1 GCA_030530045.1 Phoenicibacter congonensis | reverse complement strand
GTTAAAGATGATTCGTCCAACAGAAGTCTCAATGTGATCACCCTTCTTGTGCTCCTCGAACACGCCAAATGAAGTTGCAACGAGACCGTCGCGCTTCAAGCGAACGTTGATCTTTGCCTGAAGATCAAGACCTGCGCGAGCTTCATAGGTTGTAATTGCGTCAGCAAAGTCGATGAAGCTGCGACCCTCGCCCTCGAATCCCTCACGAACAGCGGTCAAGTAGTAAAGACCGATGATCATGTCCTGTGTTGGGACAGTCAAAGGATTGCCGTGAGCAGGCGATTTAATGTTGTTAGTTGAAAGCATCAAGACGCGAGCTTCTGCCTGAGCCTCGTTTGACAGAGGAACATGCACAGCCATTTGGTCGCCGTCGAAGTCAGCGTTAAATGCGGTGCAAACCAGTGGATGAAGCTTGATAGCCTTGCCGTCAACGAGCACTGGCTCGAAAGCCTGAATGCCGAGGCGGTGCAGGGTAGGTGCGCGGTTCAGAAGAACGCAGCGGTCCTTGATGACCTCAGCGAGAACGTCCCAAACCTCGGAAGCGCCTTCCTCGATCATTTGTTTAGCATCGTTGATGTTTCTGTCTTTGTCAGTGCCGAGCTCAATGAGGCGTTTCAAAACGAATGGCTTGAAAAGCTCGAGAGCCATTTGTGATGGAAGACCGCACTGGTGAAGCTTGAGCTCTGGGCCAACAACGATTACAGAACGGCCAGAGTAGTCAACACGTTTACCAAGGAGGTTCTGACGGAAACGGCCCTGTTTACCTTTAAGAATGTCGCTCAAAGATTTCAGTGGACGACGGCCAGGGCCCTCAATTGCGCGGCCACGACGACCGTTGTCGAACAGTGAGTCGACAGCTTCCTGAAGCATGCGCATCTCGTTGTTGAGCATGATTTCAGGAGCGTTCAGGTCGAGAAGCTTCTTCAAACGGTTGTTTCTGTTAATAACACGACGATAAAGGTCGTTTAGGTCGGAAGTTGCAAAGCGGCCTCCGTCGAGCTGAACCATAGGGCGCAGGTCTGGTGGGATAACAGGAATTGCTTCCATAATCATGTTTGCAGGGTTTGAACCCGAGTTGATGAAAGCCTCAACAACCTTCAAGCGCTTGAGTGCCTTTGCACGCTTCTGGCCCTTGCTGTTAGCGATGAGCTCTTTGAGCTCCTCAGCTGTAGCCTCGAGGTCCATTTCCTCAATGAGATCACGAACAGAAGCAGCACCCATTCCGCCCTGGAAGTAGTCGCTGTAGTATTTTCTCATCTCGCGGAAGAGCTCTTCGTCGTCGACGAGCTGGCGCTCTTTCAATCGAAGGAACTCATTTAATGCATCCTCGCGGAGTGCTTTCCTCTCGTTGAACTCTTCGTGGAGTTCTGCGATTTCTTCCTCAACCTCTTCTGGGCTCAAGACGTCTTCGTCTTCGTCGTCGACGATTTCGCCCTCTTGAGCTTTGTATTTCTCGCCCATTGCGCGAGTTGCTGCGATGAGACGGTCGCGCTCAGCGTCGATTTGCTCGAGGTCGGCAAACATCTCCTCGCGAAGCTCTTCAGCGTCTTCGTCACGAGCCTCGGTATCAACCTTAGTTACCAGGTAGGATGCGAAGTAAAGCACTTTCTCGAGATCCTTTGGAGGAATGTCGAGGAGGTAGCCCAAACGTGATGGGCTGCCCTTGAAGTACCAAATGTGAGAAACAGGAGCAGCGAGCTCGATGTGTCCCATTCTTTCACGACGGACCTTTGAACGTGTGACTTCAACGCCGCAACGCTCGCAAACAATTCCGCGGAAACGAATGCGCTTGTATTTACCGCATGCGCACTCCCAGTCGCGGGTTGGTCCGAAGATTTTTTCGCAGAACAAGCCGTCTTTTTCTGGCTTTTGAGTTCTGTAGTTAATTGTTTCAGGCTTCTTAACCTCGCCGCGAGACCAGCTTCTGATCTCCTCTGGAGAAGCAAGACGAACCTGGATTGAGTCGAAGTTGCGAACGTCAAATTCAGCAGTGTGATTGTGATTGTGCGCCATTATTCGACCTCCTTTCCGTCGTCGTCAGTGTCTATCAGCAAGTTGTCATCGTCGTCATCGCCCAGGTCAATCTCGCCAAGGAGTTCGTTGAGGTCCGACTCGATTTCTTCAAGAGCGTCGATTGTCTCTTCTTGTGCCGACATCTCGAGCTCGTCTTTGTTAGCGTAAACGCTTGGTTTGTTGTCGCTTGGGTCAGCGTCGTCGCGCATTTCCATGACGGTGCCGTTGCCCTTGAGCTCAACAGAAAGTCCGAGTGATTTCATCTCTTTTACGAGAACCTTGAATGACTCAGGAACCTCTGGAGCAGGGATGTTGTCGCCATTAACGATTGCGTCATAGGCGCGTGTTCTGCCTGCTGTGTCGTCAGACTTGATGGTGAGCATCTCTTGCAGAACGTTTGAAGCGCCGTATGCATAAAGTGCCCAAACTTCCATCTCGCCGAAACGCTGGCCGCCGAACTGTGCTTTACCACCGAGAGGCTGCTGCGTAATCAAGCTGTATGGGCCGTTCGAACGAGCGTGAATCTTGTCGTCGACCATGTGTCCGAGTTTGAGGATGTAGGTCGCACCAACTGTAATTGGCTCGCGGAATTTCTCACCAGTTCTGCCATCGTAGAGCCACATTTTGCCCTCGCGAGAAAGCTGTGGAACATAGGTTGCATCGAAGTGCTCGCCATATTCCTTCTTGCGCTTGAGCGTGAGGTTTCTGTTTGCCTTTTCAATAGCGTCAGAAATCTCGCCTTCTGTAGCACCGTCGAAGACTGGAGTAGAGACGAACTGCTGACCCTCAACAGGCTCAGTTTGATTCTCGTCGTCGGACCAGTTCCATTTAGCAGCCCAGCCAAGGTGGTTTTCGAGCAGCTGACCAACATTCATACGAGAAGGAACGCCCAGTGGGTTCAACATAACGTCGATTGGTGTGCCGTCAGCCATGTATGGCATGTCCTCGATTGGAAGAACGCGGGAAATAACACCCTTGTTACCGTGACGACCAGAAAGTTTGTCGCCAGGTTGTACTTTACGTTTTTGAGCGATGAAGACGCGAATCATGTCTTTAACCTGTGGTTTCAGGTCATCGCCAGCATCGGCGCGGAAGTGCAAAATGCCAATTACGCGGCCGCCTGCACCATGAGGAACGCGAAGCGAAGTGTCGCGAACGTCGCGAGCCTTCTCACCGAAGATTGCGCGAAGGAGGCGCTCTTCAGCGGTGATGTCGCTCTCTCCTTTTGGTGTGACCTTGCCAACAAGAATGTCACCAGGCTTAACCTCGGTGCCAATCATGACAACGCCCTCTTCGTCAAGGTGAGCAACTGCGCTTGTCTTAACGTTTGGAATTTCGCGAGTGATTTCCTCGTCACCAAGTTTAGTTTCGTGGCACTCTACCTCGTGTTGAGCGATTGAAATCGAAGTCAGAAGGTCGTCAGTTACAACGCGCTCAGAAACGATGATAGCGTCCTCGTAGTTGTAGCCTTCCCAAGGCATGTAGGCAACCATGAGGTTTTGGCCAAGTGCGAGCTCGCCGTGGTCGCAAGAAGGACCGTCAGCAAGAACGTCGCCAGCTGAAACTTTGTCGCCAACGCGAACAAGTGGATGATGATTGATGCATCCGCTTTGGTTGGAGCGCTTGAATTTAGGAACGAGATATTCGTCGTACTCGCCCTTCTTGTTCTTAATAATGATGGTCTCGCCGTCGACGTAGTCAACAACACCGTCGTTAGCAGCAACCATGATTTCGCCAGAGTCAACAGCGATTCTGTGCTCCATACCAGTTCCGACCAGTGGAGCTTCTGGGTGAAGCAGAGGCACTGCCTGACGCTGCATGTTAGAACCCATCAAAGCACGGTTTGCGTCGTCGTGCTCCAAGAATGGAATGAGGGCAGTAGCAACAGAAGTCATCTGACGTGGAGAAACGTCCATGTAGGTAACCTCGGTTGGAAGGACCTCAGCAGGCTCGCCGAACTCGCCTTCAGCGTTTCTTGTGCGGCAAAGAACGCGAGTTGCAGGAACAAACTTTCCGTTCTCGTCCTTTGTGCCAAACTCACGAGTGTCAGGGTCGAAAGCTTCGTTTGCCTGAGCAATTGTGAAGTTTTCTTCCTGGTCAGCTGTGAGGTAGTCAATCTCATCAGTTACTTTTCCGTCAACAACGCGGCGGTAAGGTGTCTCGATGAAGCCGTAGTCGTTTACGCGACCATAGGTTGCAAGAGAACCGATGAGGCCAATGTTTGGACCTTCAGGTGTCTCAATTGGGCACATTCTGCCGTAGTGAGAGTTGTGAACGTCACGAACGTCGATTCCAGCGCGCTCGCGAGAAAGACCGCCAGGTCCAAGTGCCGAAAGACGGCGCTTGTTCGTGATGCCCGAAGCTGGGTTTGTTTGGTCCATGAACTGTGAAAGTGGTGATGAACCAAAGAACTCTTTGAGCTGAGCGTTGATTGGTCGTGAGTTAACAAGAATAGTTGGTGTGATCTCGTTAGGGTCGAGAGTTCCCATTCTGTCGCGAACTTGGCGTGACATGCGAGAAAGACCTGTGCGGAAAGTGTTGGAAATCAGCTCGCCGCAAGTGCGGATTCTTCTGTTTCCAAAGTGGTCGATGTCGTCGTATGTGTAGCCCTCTTCTTCAAGACCCAAAGCGATGATGTATTTGAGTGTGCAAACGATGTCGTCAGCAGTGAGGGTTTGGATGTAATCACCCTCGCCGAGCTCGATGTCGCATGCTGGGTTTTCGCCACCGTGAAGCTTTTTGTTCATCTTGTAGCGGCCAACTTTTGCCAGGCCATAGCGGCTTGCGCGGAAGTAAAGGTTCTCAAGAGTTGCACGAGCAGCCTCAATTGTTGGTGGCTCACCTGGGCGGAAGCGCTTGTAGAGCTCAATCAAAGCTTCTTCCTGGTTAACAGTTGCGTCGCGCTCAAGAGTGTTGAGAACGAATTTGTTGTTGCCCAAAAGCTTGATGATTTCATCGTTTGTCTCGGCAAGACCAAGTGCACGAACGATCAGCGTTGCAGGCTGCTTGCGCTTGCGGTCGATGCGAACGTTGAGTGCATCGCGCTTGTCGGTCTCAAACTCGAGCCATGCGCCGTGGCTAGGAATCATTTTTGCGCTAATGATTTCTGAGTCAGTTGTGCGGTCGAGTTCTTTTGAGAAATAAACACCAGGGCTTCTGACGAGCTGTGAAACAACAACGCGCTCGGTGCCGTTGATGATGAAAGTGCCGCGTGGTGTCATCATTGGGAAGTCGCCCATGTAGCATTCTTGCTCGGTGACCTCGCCTGTTTCGCGGTTGATGAAGCGAACATCAACTGTGAGTGCTGCTTGATAGTTTGCATCTTTGTCTTTGCACTCGTCAATGCCCATCTTTGGCTCTTCAAAACGGTGGGCGCCAAACTCGAGCACCATGTCTTTTTTAGCGCTCTCGATGGGGGTCAGGTCGCGGAATGCTTCCTGAATTCCCTCAGTTTTGAATTTTTCGAAACTTTCTGTCTGGACGCCAATCAGGTTAGGCATGTCCATGACTGCAGGAATTTTCGCGAACGAACGTCGCTCACGATAAATATTCTCTGAACTGGTCTTTTTCTTGTTGGCCACGAAAAAATTCCTTTCACGTGTGTTTGTTACTTTCCGCAAAATTGCGTAATTATCTATACTACATAAAAAAACAGCCCGTTTCAAACATTTTTTTTACAAACAAAAATTATTTGTAGTAATTTTTAGAATTTCCCCAGGTCCTGGGGAGCATGGGATTTGCGCGAAATTGCGGAAGGGGTGCTGGAGTGTCTATAAAAGGTTGCTGTTGTTCGCAACCCAAGATCCTAGATGAAAAATGAAACCCAGGAATCTAATTCTTTAAAGACTCCAAAGCAGTGCTCACAGAGACACTTCCTGCAGCAAAATTAGCTATTTTGTCTGCGTTATATAAAAGAAAAGGTATTGCTGAATGATGCCTGCGACGTCACCGAAATCTGGGAACGGGTTTTTACCTGCGAATTTCTTGTCGATGACGCGCTGAATCCAAACGTCAACGGGAGCGCTTGCAAAGCGTGAAAAACCAAAGAGCATTATGCAATTCGCGACCTTGGTCCCCACGCC
>JAUMVS010000091.1 GCA_030530045.1 Phoenicibacter congonensis | reverse complement strand
AATCCTTCGATGGAACCCTGCTAACTGAGGTTAATCTTCCAACAACTGTTACGTCTCTTGATGTTCGTTCGTTCATGACCAATGCTGGCGAAAATGGCGTTCTTACCCTTTTGGTAACTGACGAGGCACAGCTGACCGATCATGGTAATTTCCATGCTGATGGAACCTACAAAGGAACTACCTATCATAAGACTCAATTAGTTGAGCAAGGTCAGTCGATCAAATTTGTGGTAACTGGCCAGGACAAAGATGGCAAAGCAGAATCTTGGATTGAAGAGACTGAATTCAAGATGGCAGAAGGCAGCAAAGCTTCTGACCTTTCAGAGAAAGCTTTCAAAGAAAAGGGACTCACGTACAGCTCTTCAACATACGGAACTGATTGGTATCTAAACAACATCACTTCTCCTTTCGACAGCACAAACACGCTCGGAACTCAGAAGGTTGGAAACCGTTGGGCCTATTGGCATTTCTTGATTAATGGCGAGATGGCAAGCGTTTCTGCTGGTGGCTACACACTTCAAGAGGGCGATGTTATTTCTTGGGTTTACTCTCTTGATGAGCCTTATGAGTACACCGTCACATTCAATTCAAATGGTGGTTCTGATGTTCCATCTCAAACAGTTGTAGACGGAAGCAAAGCTACAAAGCCTGATAACCCAACTAAGGCTGGGTTTAAATTCGCTGGATGGTTTACTGACGAAGGCCTCACGAATGAGTATGACTTCACCGAAGAAGTAACGATGGATGTAAAACTCTACGCCAAGTGGATAGAGGCTAAGCAGTATAACGTCACAAGACTTTGGGGCGACGATTGCTATGGCACCAATGTTGAAACACTTCGCCAGGATGTTGCTAACAATGGGGCTCCTAACGGTGTAATTGTTTGCAATACCGACCACTACATTGACTCTTTAAGTGGAGCAGCTTTGGCTGGTTTGCTTGATTACCCAATTCTTCTTGTAAATGGCACATCAAGCAGCATGAATGAAAAATCACAAGAGGCAATCAACTTACTCACCAATGATGGTGCAAACAAGATTAATGTCGTTATTCTTGGTGGCAAGTTTGCAATCACAGAAAGCATTGAAGCTCAGCTTTCTGCATTCGACACCGATGGTGCTTGCGAGAGAGTTTATGGCGACGATGGTTACGACACCAACAAAGCGGTTTATGAATATGGAGCAAAAGTAAACGGTGGCTGGAATTCAAGCGAGGTTCTTGTAGCTACTGGCGGTAGTTTCCATGACGCACTTGGAGCCGGCAGCTATGCAGCTTCTAAGAAGTCATTTATCCTGCTCGCTAACCCAAGTGGTGACAACTCCGATCTCGTTACCAAAGCTGGAAACCATGGAAATGCTTTGATTCTAGGCGGCAAATATGCAGTATCTGAGGAGCTTGAAGCTCAGCTCAATTCAGCTGGCATAACAACTAGCCGTCTTGCAGGCGATGATGCATATGCAACCAACATTGCATTTGTAAATCAAGCACTCAAGAGCGGAATGAAGCTCGACTATGCAGGCTTTAGCACTGGTCGCGATTATTATGACGCTCTTGGCTCATCACACATTTTGGGCAAGGCCAACAGTGTAATGTTCCTTGTCGCTCTCGAAGAGTCCTATAACCAGAACGTTTATGACATTCTGAAGAACTCCAATGAGGCTCTGGAGCAGGGCGTAATCTTTGGTGGCACCGCAGTTGTAACCGACGTCACGAAAGACGAAATTATTAAATCTAGAACTGAATAAATTCATAACGATTTAGTTCTTTTGGAAGGGAGACTAGAATGACCGATTTTGTAAAAAAGCTGGGAGTCTGGTCTCCCATTTCTATTTTTGCGATAGTGGCTTGTTTGTTTCTTGGTCTTTTTAACCTGCAAGTTGCTTTCGCAGAAGAAGGGGAAATTGAAGGTGACGATGCCACCGCTTCGCTTTCATGGGTTGAAAGCGATGGCGAACATGTCAAGGAAAAGAACCTGTTCGAAACAGAAAGGGTCGATTTTACCCTGCCCGTTCTTGATGCAAGCGGAAACGCTGTTGACGGCGTAAAGTTCCAGATTTGGAACGCAACAACTCAAACAAATGAGGCTGCGGTCTATTCAGCAGACGGGAAAATTAGCGTCTCTTTGTTGAAGAACCACAACTACATTTTATTCCCAATTGATAAAACTTGGGAAGGGAAGACCTATGTTTGGGTGCGCGACGGCAAGCTTGTCAGCACTAAATCTTTAACGAAAGACTCGCTTGAGTCGCCAACGGTTTGGAGCTATCCAGAAGTTACACAAGTGACGCTCAGCAAAAGAACCACTGAACTTGATAATGCTGATGACGCAAGAAGACACACTTTTAGGTGGTATCTAAAGCGTCAAGGTTCCGACATTGCTCTCGCTAATCAAACAGTTGAGTTTGTCAGCACGCTGGAGACTGTCCAAGGAAGTGTCTTTACTGGCTCTGGAATGACCACAATTTCTGCTTCCTTGCTTGAAGATGTTGACTACATGGTCATTTATAAAAGCCCATCGGGAGTAACCCTTGGCGTTGAACCATCCCCAATTGTTTACAAGGATAAAAGTGAATACCCTTCGCAATACAGCGACTACTGGCCAGTTGCTTCGACCTATGACCATCGTTGCTGCCAGCAGGTTACCTATTTCAATGTGATTGGACAGTCTGAAATTGGAAGCACTTGGGATTCAATCAAGACTGATGACGGCAACACTGTCGTTGAAGGCATGGACTTTACTGATGAGCAATCGGGTCGTTACCCAACACTTCACACGCAAACGCTCAATCAAGAAATAGCTTCGCTTACGGGTAGTGACTACACCGTCTATTCCATTAAGGCCATGAATACTGCTCGCAGTGAAACTTTCAAAGTCGCAGGAATGGATTTTAAGATTACTCAAACGATTGATTCTGGCAAAACTGTAAAGGCAGTTTATGAGTTGAATAGCGATGGATCGCTCTCGCAACTCGACACGTTTACGCAGGTTGATGACACTGTAAAGTTCACAACGAAAACGCTTTCTGATAAACCAGTTGTTATTGAGTACACAACTGATGCACCCGCGGTGAACAGAGTTCTAAATGTTAAGGTTGTCGACGAGGAGGGTAATGCTGTTCGTGGCACTCAGCTAGTGCTCAGATATCCTGGAGACAAAGAGGAAAACAACATTGCACTTCCTGCAACCGATGCCTATGGCGAAACATCCTGGACGTGCACCAACGATGTGTTCCTTGGTGACTACCGTCTCGATTCTTATTCCTATTCGAGCTCGCATGTGATTAAGATGGTTGATGTTAAACTCAGCCAAGACTCCACAGGGAACACCTTCGTAGATGCCGTTGATGGTGAGGCGTATTCTGGCCTTGTTACCGTCACCGTCAAAAGCCCAGTTAACCGTTCGATTCTAAAGGTCAAGGCTGTTGACGGCGCAGGTCAGCCAGTTGAGGGCATTTCTCTCAAACTCATTCCTGACCCTGACAACGAAACTCATTACACCGACAACGTTTACTTTACGAATTTGACAAACCGCGACGGCGTAACATCTCTCGACATTTCTGATCTCATTGTTGGTGATGGCTCAACGGAGTATTGGACGCTCGATGTCACAAGCGGGCAAGATGGCGAAGCTTCTAACATCTACAAGTTGAAAGCTTCCTCGATGATTTCAATTAGCGACGATGATTCTGCTGACTCGCCTGGTATTAATGAGTGGGACATCATTCCGGCTGATCCAACGCAGGGAATTGAGTATTCCTCAAAGTCCTATGAAGGTGTCGTACAGCTAAACGTTATTAAGAATTCTGTCGTGCAATATGAAACAGGTGCAACTCATGCACAAGCACCAAGTTATCAAATCATCGAGAACGGCACAAAGCTTCAAGAGCCACAGCTTGAAACCGATGGCACACCGCTGCTTGGCTGGTACACCGATAAAAAATTCACTAACAAATGGGATTTTGAAAATGATGTAGTTAAAGAGAATATGACTCTTTATGCAAATTGGGGTCTGACTCGCTTGGCAGGATTAGACTGCTACGAAACGAATTATCAAACTTTAAAGAAAGATGTCGACCTTAACGGAGCGCCGAAGGGTGTCATCATTTGCTGCACAGGTCACTACATTGACTCCCTCAGTGCTGCAGCTTTGTCTGGTTTGCTTGATTATCCGATAGTTCTAGTAAATGGCACGAGTTCATCAATGAATGATGCGGCGGTAAGGTCCATTAACTTAATTTCTGACAATGGCAAAAATCCAATTGATGTTGTCATTTTGGGCGGCAAATTTGCAATTTCTGAAGGAATTGAAGCGCAGCTTAATGCCTATGATAGCGATGCTAGCTGCACTCGCATTTATGGCGATGATGGTTATGACACAAACAAAGCAGTTTATGAATATGGCGATTCGATTGGTGACGGCTGGAACGAGGGTGAGGTTCTCATTGCCACTGGCGCAAGTTATCATGATGCGCTTGGAGCTGGAAGTTATGCAGCTTCGAAGAAGTCATTCATTTTGCTTGCTAATCCAAATAGCGACAACAGTGAGCTCGTGCAGAAGGCTGTCGCTCATAAAAACGCACGTGTGCTAGGTGGAGTTTACGCCGTTTCCCAGCAGCTTGCCAGCAACCTAGAAGATGCAGGTGTTTCAGTGAGCAGACTCGCCGGCGATGATGCCTATGCAACAAACATTGAGTTTGTAAAGTTTGCTCTTGATAATGGTCTCAAGCTCGATGGAGCAGGTTTTAGCACTGGGCGCGATTACTATGATGCGCTTGGCTCGTCTCATATCCTTGGGGCTTCTGATAGTGTAATGTTCTTGGTTGCATTGGAAGAAAACTATAACCAGCCCGTCTATTCGGAAATCGAATCGCGTTCTGATGAGATTTCTTACGGCTTTGCTTTCGGAGGCACTGCAGTAATCACCGATGAAACTTTCGTAAATATTCGAGATGCAGCCGCTAAGTAAACTGTAAGATTTTCTAGTGCAACAAGCCATAAAATACGTTTCATTTCTCGAAGTAGGGCTTCTTGGAGCCCTTGCTTCGAGCTATGCCCTTTACTCAACGGCAAATAACAAGGCTGGAGTTCTTTTCTTTCCAATTTGGATTATGCTAGCTCTAGTTTTTGCGCTAGCGATGCGCAGAAACGAACGAGGAATTGGCTGGAAGGGCACGTGCTTTGCTGCTATGGTTCTCGTTTCTTGTGCGTTTGCATGGATGGGCCCAACGCCAGAACTCTTTATGCGCCCTGCGCAAGCACTTCAAGGCGTTTTTTATTTCTCAGATTCCACAGCTCAACTTGTAACTCAGGTTCTTTTTTCTGTTGCTGGCATCGGTCTCGTTGCAGTTTGTGCTTGGGATTTGATAGTTCCTGCACCTGCGCCTGAATTTGAAGATGCTGATGAAGAGAAGCGCGTAAAGTATGCTTCCACGGTCAGAATCGCAACCATCGTTGTTCTATTTGGAATCATTATTGTTTGTTCTTGCGTACCCTCTATTCGCGCAGAGCTCACAAAGCTAGCAACGTACGCTTCTGGCGACTTCAATGGTTTGACGGAATACATTCGAAGCTTTGGACCTTGGGCAGTTGCAGTTTCTTGCTTGTTGATGATTTTTCAAAGTTTGGCTGCTCCAATTCCTGCATTTCTCATTACGTTTGCAAACGCTGCCGTGTTTGGTTGGGCGTGGGGTGCTCTGCTTTCGTGGTCAAGTGCGATGCTTGCGGCGACAATTTGCTTCTACATTGCGCGTTTCCTTGGTCGCGATGCCGTTATGAACTTCATGAGCAAAGGCATGCTCGCTTCAATTGATAAGTTCTTTGAGAGATATGGTCGCAACGCTATTTTGATTTGCCGTCTGCTACCTTTTGTGTCGTTTGACTTTGTCAGCTACGCTGCAGGCCTCACTGGCATGGGTTACTGGGGTTTCTTTATCGCAACTGGAATTGGCCAGTTGCCAGCAACAATTGTTTACTCCTATCTCGGCGGAATGCTCACAAGCGGCGTGGTTTATGTGATGTATGCAATTCTTTGCACATCAGCGCTTTTCGTTGCAATTCTTCTAGCGCGCAAAGTCTACAAGGATCGGCATGCAGGCATGATTGTTGA
>JAUMVS010000090.1:2763-6110 GCA_030530045.1 Phoenicibacter congonensis | reverse complement strand
TTTTTCCAACGGTCACGAGCGTTTTAAAAACTGAGTCGGGGTCTTCGCCAAGAAACGCTGCGACCTCCGTTCCAGAAATTGCCTGTTCAGGGTCGAAAAAATGCGTCTCGAAAATTGCACCTGCAGCTTCCAACTCGCGAATTGCGTTTGTCTTTGAGTTCTTTTCTTTTGCCATATTAGAAATTCTATGACGCAAACTGACACTTGACGCGCAAGCGTTTCACTTTTAACAGCTTTGTATTAGTTTGAGCTTTGTGCTTGCCCCTGAGCGCTTGTGCTCAGTTGTGGCGCTGGTTTTACTCGCGAATTTGACCTGTTCCATGAATGACATATTTCCAGGTTGTGAGTTCGTTTAAGCCGAAAGGCCCGCGAGCGTGCAGCTTTTGCGTTGCAATTCCCATTTCGCAGCCCATTCCAAACTGACCGCCGTCGGTGAAGCGAGTTGAAGCGTTCACGTAAACTGCAGCGCTATCGACGTTGTTCACGAAGAAAGTCGCAGCGTCATCGCACTGCGTAACGATTGCTTCGCTGTGATGTGTCGAGTGTTTCGCGATGTGCTCGACTGCGGCTTGCACGTCATCAACAACAGCTACTGCCATGATGTAGTCGAGAAATTCTGTGTCGAAAGCCGACTCGTTGGCGATAGGAAGGTCCAAAATTTCTGCCGCCGCCTTGTCGCATCGCAGCTCTACCTTGTGTTTTGCAGTTTTGGAGCAAAGGCGCTCTTTAACTTTTGGCAAAAACTCTTCTGCAATTTCTTTGCTAACTAGAAGGACTTCCATGGCGTTGCAAACGGAAGGGCGGCTAGTTTTTGCATTTTCGATGATGTTTAGTGCCATTTCTTGGTCGGCAGATGCGTCGATATAGACGTGGCAAATTCCAGTTCCAGTTTGAATACAGGGGACTTTTGCGTTTTCAACGACTGCGGAAATGAGGCCTGCGCCGCCGCGTGGAACAAGCAAATCGATGTATTCCGTTGCTGTCATGAGCTCTGTGGCGCTGGCGCGAGTCGTGTCTTCAATCAAGTTCACGACGTCTTTGTTTACGCCGTGTTTTTCAAGAACGTCGCGCGCGATGTCGACGATTGCTTTTGATGTTTGGTAGGCCTCTTTACCTCCGCGAAGCACACAAACATTGCCTGATTTGAGCGCAAGTGCAAGTGCGTCGGAAGTGACGTTAGGCCTGCTTTCATAAATGATTGCAACGACACCCAAAGGTACAGAAATCTTTTTAATATCAAGCCCGTTAGCGGCGCGGATTTCATCAAGAATTCTGCCGCATGGGTCGCCCAGGTTGGCAACTTCGTTAATGCCTTGACACATGCCATCGATGCGGTCGGCAGAAAGCGCGAGCCTGTCAATGAGCGATTCGGCAATGTGCCCGCGTGAGGCTTCGATGTCTCGCTCGTTAGCCCGAAGGATTTTTGCTTCGTTTTCCTTTAGTGCGGCGGCTATTGCACGCAGAATCTCATTTTTCTTCTCGGTTGGCAGGTTCGCAATGTCTTTCACTGCCAATTTTGCATTAACTAGAATTTCGTGCGTGCTTTTCATGGCGCCTCCTCACTTAGCTAAAAATCGGGTCCCTCTCGTGTTCCCTTCGACGGTGTAATAAAGGTTATTTGGGTCGTGGCCGTTTGTGATGACCATTTCGGTCCCGGCCTCGGTTACAACTCTTGCTGCTTTAAGTTTCGTATACATTCCGCCCGTTCCGAACTTCGTTCCCGCTCCTTCGGCAATCGCTTCAATTTCTGGGGTAATCTCTTCAACAACAGGAATGAGCGTAGCGTTTGGGTCCTTGTTTGGATTTGCGGTAAAAAGGCCGTCGATGTCGGTCAGAAGAATCAACTTGTCGGCCTCAATTGTGCGAGCGACATAGGCTGCTAGCTGGTCATTGTCGCCAATAACAATCTCTTCAGTGCCAATTGTGTCGTTCTCATTGATGATCGGAATGACGCCCATCTCAAGCAGGCGAAACATTGAGTTGTGGAAGTTTTCTTTTCGATCCTCATGCTCGAGGTCGGAAAAAGTGATGAGCATCTGCGCGATTGTGTGATTGTGCTCGGTGAAAAGTTTGTCATAGACATACATAAGAGAGCACTGTCCAATTGCAGAAACTGCCTGGAACGTTGGAATGTCGTTTGGGCGCTCCATGAGCCCGAGCTTCGAGATGCCCATCGCGATTGCGCCTGACGACACAATTACGAGCTCATGCCCCGCATTTGCCAGGTCGCTTAAAACCTTGCAAAGCTCCTCGACTCTTCTGATGTTTAGATGCCCGCCCTTGTGGGTGAGAGTTGATGTTCCGATTTTGACTACTAGTCGCACGTTTGCCTCTTCTGTAAAAGTTTCAGTTCAAAAAATTTTACCAGTGATGTGCCTGGTTTATCTTGTTTCATGCATTAGTTACGTTTTGTTAAATAAAGTAAAATGACTTTATCTTCAAACAGTTAAAGAAAGCAGTGTAGTTATGGCATTTGAAAAATTCACTGATAAAGCGAGAAAGGTAACGGTGCTCGCTCAGCGCGCTGCTCGTGACCTTGATGCTTCCTATATTGGCACCGAGCACATTTTGCTTGGCCTCATCGATGAGAAAGAAGGCTTCGGCGCACAAGCCCTAAAGCAGCTCGGAATTGAACGCGACGATGTTGTGAAAGCGATTCGCGAAATCACGAACCAGCCTGTCGACCCAACGATTAAAAACATTTCATACACGCCCCGCGTAAAGCACGTTTTTGAGCACGCCTACCGCGAGGCTTTGCAAATGAGCCAGGCCTACATCGGCACTGAGCATTTGCTTCTCGGTCTTCTTCGTGAGGAAGACGCTGTAGCTCTGAAAATCTTCAAAAAGCTCGGTGTTGACACCGACGATGTGCGTCAAACAACGCTTGAAATCATCGGCAAATCGCCTGTGCTTGCTGGTGGTCCTCGTTCGCGCAGGAAAGATAAAGAGAGAAGCATTCTTGAGGAGTTCGGGACCGACCTCACAAAGAAAGCTAAGAAAGGCCAGCTTGACCCTGTTATTGGTCGAGCAGCCGAGATTGAGCGCGTCTCTCAAATTCTTTGCCGTCGCCAGAAGAACAACCCGCTCATTTTGGGCGAGCCTGGCGTTGGTAAAACTGCAATTGTTGAGGGCCTGGCGCAGCTCATTGTTGCAAAGATGGTGCCTGACATCCTTCAAAACAAAACAGTCATTGCGCTTGACATTTCTAGCCTCGTAGCAGGGTCTAAATATCGTGGCGAGTTTGAAGACCGCCTGAAAAAAGTCATCGACGAGGTTCGTCACAAGAAAAACATTCTGCTTTTCATCGACGAAATTCACACAATCATTGGTGCAGGTTCTGCGGAAGG
>JAUMVS010000090.1:0-2663 GCA_030530045.1 Phoenicibacter congonensis | reverse complement strand
TTCTGCTTTTCATCGACGAAATTCACACAATCATTGGTGCAGGTTCTGCGGAAGGCTCACTTGACGCTGCTTCAATTCTGAAGCCACCTCTGTCTCGCGGTGAGATTCAAATCATTGGCGCGACAACTTCTGAGGAATACAGAAAACGCATCGAGAAAGACGCAGCTCTTGAGCGTCGTTTCCAAACAGTAACGGTTGAAGAGCCAAGTCAAGAGCAGGCAATGCGCGTGCTCGAGGGCTTGAAAGAGCGCTACGAAGAGCATCACGGCGTGACCTATTCCGATGAGGCAATTGAGAATGCCGTTAAGCTTTCTAGCCGCTACATTCAAGACCGCTACCTGCCTGACAAGGCAATTGATGTCATGGATGAAGCTGGCGCTCGTCTTCGCATTCGAAACATGCGCCACAATGAAAACGACGAGAAGGTCACCGAGGTTGGCATCAAGCAAATCGCTGATGTCATTTCGATGTCGACTGGCATTCCAGTTTCTGACCTCACAGAAGCTGAAACCGAAAAGCTGCTTCGCATGGAAGAGGTTTTGCATGAGCGCGTTATTGGCCAGGAAGAGGCTGTTACAGCTGTCTCAAAGGCAATTCGTCGTTCGCGTTCAGGTTTGAAAGATCCAAAACGCCCTGCAGGCTCATTTATTTTCCTTGGACCTTCAGGTGTTGGCAAAACCGAGCTTTCAAAGTCGCTTGCTGAGTTCCTGTTCAATTCAGAAGACGCTCTCATCTCTCTTGACATGAGTGAATACATGGAGAAACACGCGGTCAGCCGTCTTGTTGGTGCGCCTCCAGGATATGTCGGTCACGACGATGGCGGCCAGCTCACAAAGGCTGTTCGCAAAAAGCCATACTCAGTCGTTTTGTTCGACGAGATTGAAAAAGCTCACCCCGACGTTTTCAACATTCTGCTTCAAATCCTCGAAGAGGGAAGACTCACCGATTCGCAAGGCAGAACGGTTGATTTCAGAAACACTGTCATCATCATGACTTCAAATGTTGGCGCTCGCGACATCGCACAGTCAACGACGCTCGGTTTTTCTCCTGCAGGCGAGGCTGGTCTTTCCGACAAAGAAATTAAAACTCGCGTCATGAGCGAACTCAAGAAAATGTTTAGACCAGAGTTTTTGAACCGCCTTGATGAAATCATCGTGTTCAAGTCGCTCACTAAAGAACAAATTCGCTTGATTGTTGACCTCATGATTGCCGAGCTTCGCGACCGCTTGATTGAAATTAATCGTTCAATCGAGCTCACCGACGAAGCCAAAGACTTTATCGCCGATGTTGGCATGGATCCAACGAACGGTGCTCGTCCGCTCCGTCGTGCAATCCAGCGTCGCATTGAAGATCCAATTGCAGAAGACATTCTTGCTGGCAAATGGCCAGAGGGAAGCATCATTGTTGCTGATGTTAAAGATGCTGAAGGCGACGACGGTGAGAAAGAACTTGTTTTCTCACTTGGTAGCGGCGACATTCCTGAGCCTCGCAAGCATGAGTCGATTGCTTCAAAGACAGAACTCATTTGGAACGAAGAGGACCTCAATGACACTGGCCGCGCCCTTGCTCACCTGCAAAACGGCAGCGATGATGACTCTAGCGATGAGGATTCAGCCGGCGAAGAGTAACGTGCTCGCAATGTGCATTCAAATGTAACTAGAACCGCTTGTTTGTAAGTCACTTGATTGGTGGCTAAATAGAAAACCAAAACGCCTGAAAGTATTAAACTTCCAGGCGTTTTTCATTGCGCTATATTTATTAAAACTGATGATATACGCTCGTGTTTCTTTGATTTCGAGTGACGCGCCCTTTCAACCTTAGCGATAGATTTTCGTGCCTTGTGCAGTGTCTTCCATGGTCCAGCCAGCAGCTGCAATTGAGTCGCGAATTTTGTCGGCTGTGCCCCAATCTTTGTTTGCTCTGGCGTTCGCACGAACTTCGATGATTGCAGCGAGTGCGTCGTCAAGACTTTCAGCAGCCTCAACGCCAATTGCGTCGCAAATTTCTTTGATTTCTGCTGGAATTTCAGCATCGCCTGCAGCTGAAGCTTCGTCAATGTCAATTCCAAAAACGCCCATGAGTTCAACAATCAAGCTGGCTGCAGCTTTTGCAACTTCTGCGTCTTCTGATGAAAGAACGACGTTTGCATCGAAGATCTTGTTGAGTTCGTTTGTGAGAGATGAAACTTCGCCAACTGCTGCAGGTGCGTTGAAGTCGTCATCCATGTGAGCAACAAACGCTGCCTTTTTCTCTTCGCAAAGTTTTGCAACTGTTTCGGCATCAATTACGGAAGTGTCTCCAGTTGCATTGCTTGAGAGCCATTGCAGGTTGCGCAGGCAATTCTCAATGTTTGCGAGAGCTTTCTGCGACTCAACGAGGCGCTCTTCCGAGAAGTTTAGAGGGGAGCGATAGTGAGTTTGAAGCGTGAGCATGCGCAGCACTTTTGCGTCGGTGTTCTCGAGGATTTCATCGAGCATAAGGAAGTTACCAAGCGACTTACTCATTTTCTCGTCATTGATTTTTAGCATGCCAGAATGCATCCAGTAATTTGCAAAACCTTGACCCCATGCGCATTCTGCTTGGGCAATCTCGTTTTCATGGTGAGGGAAAATGAGGTCGCTTCCGCCGCCGTGAATGTCGAATGGAAGGCCGAGATATTTCTT
>JAUMVS010000089.1 GCA_030530045.1 Phoenicibacter congonensis | reverse complement strand
CGTTGCTGTTTCAGCCGCCCTTATCATGTTTGTTTCCTCAAGGGGGCTTGCAGGCGGCCACGTCATCATGATTCAACATGTCAGCTCGTTGGTCTTTATTGTCGGCATTCTCGGTTCAACTTACTTTATTGCCTCTCTGCATTCTCTTGATAGCAACTTATTTCGAATCGGATTGCTTGTTTGCGAGAAAGTTTGCCTTACAGGTTTTAATACCTTTGATTTCGGGTTTATGGTTTTTGCATTCTTCAAAGCCTCTAAATTCAAGGCAAGCTTCACTAACTATATCTGTTTTAACAGAGCAGCGTTGTATCTGAGCATGGGGGTAGGTGTGCTTTGCGGCATGGGCTTTCAATCGACGCTCGGCTCCCTTGTTCCCAACCATATGATAATCGCAGTGAGCATCGCGATTATCCTTATCAGCACGAGCATGCTGCCCTTCTTCGATCGCTATATGCCTATCGACTCCCCACTGACACCGCAAGGCAATCAAACTCCAGGGCCAATAGGATCCGAGGCTGATCATCCTTCGAAGATTTTCGAAGACCACCTTGAATCGATTGCCGAGATTCATGGCCTGTCAAAACGAGAGAGAGAGGTTTTTCACTACCTTGCTCACGAGAAGAGCGCAACCGACATTCAACAAGAGCTCGGGATATCTATCCACACCGTAAAGACCCATATGTCGAGTATTTACCGCAAGCTAGATGTCCATTCGGCAAAAGAGCTCAAGGAGCTCATCAATACAAACGGTGATTAGCACCCTATCGCAAAGACGAACATAAAAGATAACAATGCAGGTTAGAAAGGGATAAGACATGAAACAATTTAAAGCAGAAAGCAAAAAGCTACTGGATCTTGTTATTAATTCAATTTACACCAATAAGGACGTCTTCCTTCGTGAATTAATATCCAATGCTTCGGACGCCTACGACAAGCTCCAACTTGCCCAAGCATCTGAGAACGTCGGGACAGAACAGGGCAATGTCCACGAAATCCGCCTTTCATTCGATATCAACAAGCGCACTATCACCATTTCCGACAACGGAATTGGAATGTCTGCCACTGAGCTTGAAACGAACCTTGGAACCATCGCCCATTCTGCCAGCCTCGAAGTCAAGAGCGGCGAGCAGGCGCAAAGCTCCGACGATGTTGACATCATCGGCCAATTTGGAGTCGGATTTTACTCATGCTTCATGGTCGCCGACCACGTTGATGTTATTTCTCGCGCCTACGAATCGAGCGAAGCGAATCAGTGGACGAGCGACGGCCTCGAGGGCTTCTCCATCTCGCCCGCTACGCGTGCGCTCAATGGAACAGACATTATCTTGCATTTACGAGCCGATACCGACGACTTTGACTACAGTAAATTCTTGAGCCATTCAGCACTTTCTGAGCTGGTAAAACGTTACAGTAACTATATCCGCTACCCCATTACCATGGAGCTCACTCGCAAGCAGGAAATGCCGCAAAGCGACAAGAAACGAAACCAAGAGCCTCTATTCGAAGACTGCACAGAAGTCGTAACGCTCAATTCCATGACGCCTATCTGGACAAGGCCGAAATCGGAAGTGCCGCAATCCGAATACGACACCTTCTACATGGATGAGTTTGACGATAAAAAACCGCCTTTGCGCACGATCTCCATGCACGCTCGTGGCGGTAAAAACTGCGACGTTCTTCTCTTCATCCCCTCCGAGCCTCCTGCCGACTTCTTTAGCAGCGAATTCAAGAAGGGTCTCGAGCTTTACAGCAGCAACGTCATGATTATGGAGCGCTGCCCAGAGTTGCTGTCTGAAGCATTTGGATTTATCCGTGGCGTAGTTGATAGCCCCGACATTTCGCTCAACCTCTCACGTGAAACTCTTCAGCAAGATCAGTTCCTCAAGGCAATTGCCTCGCAAATTCGAATTCGAGTTAAAGCAGAGCTGGAAGACATGCGAGACAACGAGCGCGACCTCTACGAAGAGTTCTTCGGAGAATTCGGGCGGATCTTCAAATTTGCCATCTATGCGACGTTTGGCGCGCAAAACGCCGAACTCGAAGACTTGCTCATGTACTTCACCGCGAACAAGGAAAGACCTTCCACTCTTCGCGAGTACAAAGACAATATGCCGGACAATCAACCTTGCATTTTCTATGCGTCCGGTAGCGAAGCAGCAGAGAGGCTCGAAGCCTCGCCCGCCGTCACTGCCATCACAAGCAAAGGCTTCGACGTACTCCTCTGTACTGACAGTATCGACGAATTCGCTCTTATGACACTCCGCGAATACGACAGCGTGCCCATCAAGACCGTTGCAGCCGACGATCTAATGCTCGAAAGCGAGCAAGAGCTGGAGGCCATCTCGCATATCAACAACGAGTGCTCGAGGCTTTTCTCCTTTATAGCGAAAAACCTCGGCGACAAGGTCGTCGAGGTTACTGCGAGTACGCGGCTCAATGAGATACCTGCCTGCATATCTGCAAAGGGACCCGTTAGTCTCGGCATGGAAAAGTACTTTTCGACCGCGGCAAGCGACAGCGGCGCACCACGCGCCCAACATGTATTCGAGCTCAATCCGCACCACCGCATTTTCAAAACAATCACTGATGCGTATGAAAGGGGCGATGAATCGCTAGTGGCACGATATGCCATTATCCTCTATAGCCAAGCGCTTCTCGCCGAAGGCCTTCCTATTGACGACCTAGCTTCCTACAGCAAAGCCATCTACGACCTGATGTAGCACATATACCTAAGAAAGGATAGTTATGGAGTATCGAAAGATAGGCGATTACGCGTTATCTCGGTTTGGTTTGGGGACAAAAAGAATGCCCATCACTGACGTAAGTCGCGTTGACCGGCTCGATAAGGAACTTGCTGCAGAAATCGCCAATGAGGCAATCAGCCAAGGGGTGAACTTTTTCGACACATCCTATTCGAACCACAAAGGCGAAGCAGAAAGCTTCCTGGGCGAATATCGTGAAGCACATTCTTCCGATAGCTGCCACATTGCAACCAGTTTTTTCGAGCTCATCGACCCACGATTCACGTATGTTTTTCAAAAACAACTGAAGAAGCTTCATACTGACAGAATCGATTTCTACAGCCTTGAAGGCGTATGCGACCTCAATAAAATGCGCGATATCGATTCCGGCGCAGTCGATTTTCTTTTCGAACAACGCGAGGCTGGCCATATTGGATGCCTTGGCTTTTCTTCGGAACTCTCGCCGGATAATCTTCGCGATTTCATTGGGCGATATCCCTGGGACTTCGTGCGCATGAGAGTGAATTATTGCGACTGGTTCAATAAAAATGGAAGCGCCCGTTATGAGGTCGCAAAGGAATTCAATTTACCCATCATCGCCCATGCAGCACTACGCACAGGAGCAGCTTCCGCACTTAAGCCCGAAGCTGTATCAATCCTGAAAGACGCAAATCCGGATCGCAGTAGCATCGATTGGGCGCTTCGCTTCGTCAAGTCCTTAGATGCTATTGCTTCTGTTACGTGCAACATGCATTCCACTCGCGAGGTTAAAGAAAATGCCGCCATCTTCAACGATGCCGAGACGCTAAGCCCTGAAGAGTTCACCGTATTAGAAGCATGCGCAAAGGCTCAACAGAAAGCACACTAATAGTTAGACATCGACGCACGTTGCATGCGGCGATCGCGGCTCCCTAACGAGATCATTCCGACATGCAGCTGGGCTCTCACACCGGCGTCAATAATACCTATAGCAACCAAAACGTTTAAGAAAGGAATTGTATGAGCGAAATGGAACCAGCCCAAATCAAGAGCAAGCGCGTTCTCTATCTTGCGCTATCAACTGTTACGCTTTTGTTTTTAGGCCTCATTTATGCATTCTCAATGTTTGCGGCTCCCATGTGCGCCACATTCGGACTCGAAAAGCCGGCAGTTGGCCTGACTTTCAATATCATGATGATCACCTTCTGCCTAGGCGCCGTATTGGGCTCCCAAATCGAAAAGGCGATTGGCGTTAAGGGGGCGATTATCGTCGCCGCTATCATGTTCGCAGTTGGTTTTATTGGTACCGGGCTATTCGCATATGGAAATATTATCGCCCTATACCTGTTCTATGGCGTCATCTGCGGCCTTGGCGTTGGTATCGGCTACAACTGCGTAATCGCAACTACCAATGTGTGGTTCCCTGATAAAGTCGGCCTCTCTAGCGGAATCTTGATGATGGGCTTTGGCCTTGGTTCGTTAATTCTCGGAACCCTTTCCGTCAACCTAGCCAATAGCTTTGGCCTTGGAAATGTTCTTATCGCTGTAGGCGTTGTATCGGCTATCGTTATTGGGCTCGAAGGCCTCATCATCAAACGTCCGCCGTCAAACATCATCACCGCGATGGCGCCCGAAAAAGCAACGGGATCGTCCTATGACCCCGCCGATGAGGATTCCGCGCTGAAAACCCCGCTTTTCTATATCTATTGGATTTGGGCCATTATCGTTATTGCCATTGGCCTTGCAACTATCGGCAACTGCGCTTCGGATGCGCAATCTGTCGGCTGGGACGCTGGCTTCGCAACGCTGTTAGTTGGATTGGTTTCTGTTCTTAACGGCGTCGGACGCGTCCTCATCGGCATCATCTACGATAAAACCAATGTCAAGGTCACCATGGTTATTGACGGAGTCGTTGCCTTCATCGCAGCTGCATGCATCATCGCCGCATTCACCATGAGCATTCCCGCTCTCTACGTTGTAGGCGCTTTCTGCTGCGGTTTTTGCTATGGTGGCGTTCCCGTCGTTGCATCCGCTTTTGGGCGCCAGCGCTTTGGAGCAAAAAACTACCCGCTAAACTTGTCGCTTTGTAATTTTGCAATCGTATTCGGCTCGTTGCTTAATGTTGCGCTGCAAGCTATCGTTGGAATGGATGCAAGAGTGATGACCTTCACTATTCTCGCCGTTATGGCTATAATCGCCGTGCTCGATGCGGCCATTCCTTTTTCCAAGATGTTCAATCGAGATCAAGAGCTTTTGGAGAAACGTCGCCTGGCACACAAGGGCATCGAATAGAACTTCAATAGTATCCCGCTAAGAAACCGGAGGCCGTATAACCACAGCCTCCGGTTTTTTGCGTCCGCATTCGTGAACAATTACTGCAAGGCTTCTTTCCGATGCTCCTCCTCTGACGATTTCCTGAAATCGTCAATTAGATCCAACATTTCTTGAGAAGAGTGGACATCGAGCTTTTGATAAATGTTAGCAATATGCGTCTTCGCGGTATGCACCGAGATGAAGAGTTCGTTTGAAACGTACTCCGCATTACGACCCTTCGATATGATATGAAATATTTCCGTCTCTCGTTTAGATAGCCGATAGCGCTTAGCGATCTCATCGCATGCGTCGCGCCAAAAAGCAGGCTTGCGAGCATTCGACTTCATAGACGATCCCTTCTCGTCTATTTGAGCTGCTTTCTGTGCTTCCTGGGATACATTTTCGCCTATCGCTTCACGCTTTTTCTCTTCGACTTCCACCGCCTCTTGAGCGCCCTGCCGCTTCGCTTCGTCGGTCGCAATTATCTGCTTGGCAGTTTCAACTGCAGCACGTTCAATTTCTCGAATCGAGTCCTGCTCAAGCATGCTTGAACGAAACGAGCAATCTCCCGCCGAGCCACAGCTCTCGCATTGTGCCGCTAGCTCGTTACTAAGCTCATCAGCCGAGAGACTATTAGCACCAACTCTCAATATCATGCTCTCATAGCCAAGTTTCGTCGAAGCGGGAAAACTGAACGTTATGAGAAGCAATAGCATCGCTATGCAGCAGCAAATTATGAGGATTTCAACAGCGTTCAATGGCATGACGTAGGTCACGAGAACGCTTCCCAAAGCAAACCCGAACGCCATAGCGGCATACACGACAAGACGGCCCACAACAATCAGGTGTTCATTGCCTCCATTATTTGTCTTCACAACGCCCAGGCAAAGCATCATATTGCCAAAGTCAAACAAGTTGAAACCTGATAATGCAATGATGCCAGAAACAATCATCGCCCAAATTGCCGCAGAGTCCGTATAGCCCCCATGCAAAGCGCCCAGAATAGTGGGAATTAAAATACCAGCCATAAGGAATATAAGGGCGACGCGGTACATTGACTCAGCGTCAGAATGAGTGCAGAAGTGCTCTTTTGTGTTGAAGATAATCACACCCGCAAGAACAATAC
>JAUMVS010000088.1 GCA_030530045.1 Phoenicibacter congonensis | reverse complement strand
GGGCCTGGTGGCTCCCGCGGCCTTCAAAGCCGTTGTGGGACGATGCAGAACGTCCCTGGTGTGTTCGATTCGCATGCATTCCCGCCATTTTTTAAATTCTTGCCGCTGGAGGCGAAAATCATGCCATGTAATAAGACTCCAGACTCACCATTTCCAGACGGAAAGGTGCGTCTTACTAAACTGACGGAAAAAGGTGGCTGAGCTGCTAAGTGGGGGCCAGGTGAGCTCTCGGAAGTTCTTTCAAGCATCCAACAAGATGTTTCAGTTTTAGGCGGACGCCTGCTTCTCGGCTTTGACACGGCTGACGATGCAGCAATTTATCAAGTGGGCGATGATGTTGCTGCTGTTCTAACACTTGATTTTTTCACTCCAGTAGTTGATGATCCATATGAATTTGGTTGCATTGCAGCCGCAAATGCACTTTCTGACGTTTTTGCAATGGGCGGAAAAGTGCAGGTAGCAATGAACATTCTTGCATTCCCTAAAAGTGTTGGAACTGCCGTTGTTGGCGAAGTTCTTCGCGGCGGAGCTGATAAAGTTCGCGAGGCTGGCGGAGTTATTTGCGGCGGTCACACAATTGAAGACGATGAGCCAAAGTATGGCCTTTCAGTTTTCGGCACAGTGCACCCACAAAAAGTCGTCAAAAACGAAGGCGCTAAAGCCGGAGATATTCTTTATTACACAAAAAAGATTGGCACAGGCATTCAAAACAGTGCATTTAAAGCAGGTCTCATTGACGAAGAGGCTTTCGCAGAAGTTATTAAATTTATGAAGGAGCTAAATCGTGCTGGCGCTGAGGCAATGATTGCAGCTGACGTAAATGCAGCAACCGATGTTACAGGCTTCGGCGTTGCAGGTCACCTGCATGAAATGTTAGAGCCATCGGGCGTTAGTGCAGAGCTCGACTGGGATGCGCTTCCGCTCTACGACAGAACACTTGAGTTCTCGGAACTCTATTGCCGACCAGGCAAAACAGACGGAATCATTGAATATGCAACGTCATTTGTAGAGCAAGGCGACATGGATGACATCGAGTTTGACGACCACATGGGCGTGCTTTGCGACCCTCAAACATCAGGCGGCCTTCTTTGCTCAATTGCACCAGAAAAAACTGACGTATTTGAGAAAGAGTTCAGAGACCGTTGTGGGTTTGATGCATGGAAAATTGGTAGAATTACAGCAGGACAACCAGGAACAATAAAAATCATTAAATAGCCTAAGGAGTCAGAAGTGAGACAATACACAGCTCAAGAGGATTACGTTTTAAACACAGTAAACAACCGAGATGTTCACTTCCTGAGATTTTGGTTTGCCGACGTTTTGGGAAACTTAAAATCTTTCGCTATTGTCCCTAACGAGCTTGAGCGTGCTTTCGACATCGGCATGCCAATAGATGGCAACTGCATCGCCGGTTTTGAATCGACTCAAGAGTGCGATGTAATCGCCTGGCCAGAGGCTTCAAGCTTCCAGATTCTCCCATGGAGACCAAACGAAAATTGCGTTGCAAGAATGTTTTGCAACATCAAAACACCTGATGGCGAATCCTACGTTTCTGACACGCGCCACATTCTGAAAGAGGTTTTGAGAAAAGCCTCAAAGATGGGCTTTATTGTCAACGTTAAGCCTGAAATTGAGTACTACTACTTTGAGAGCAAAGACAACCCTACCCCACTTGATTCGGGTTCGACTTTTGATCTCACATCGCTCGATAGCGCAACCGACCTGCGCCGAGACACAGTTTTGACACTCGAGAGCGTTGGCATTCCTGTTCAAAAATCACAACACGAGGCAGGTGCTTCGCAGCATCAAATTGACCTGCGCACCCAAGACGCGCTTTCGATGGCCGACTCAATTGTTACCTACAAAATGGCTGTAAAAGAAATCGCCCTCAAGCACGGTGTTTTTGCATCATTTATGCCAAAGCCACTAAATGATCAGCCTGGCAGCAGCATGCATTTGCACATCCACCTTTCAAATGAGGAAGGCGAAAACATCTTCTTCAATGAGAATGACCCAGCTGGTTATTACTTGACCGACACTGCAAAGCAGTTCATGGCTGGCATTTTGAAGTATGCAAACGAGACTTGCCTGGTTACAAATCAATACCAGAATTCCTACAAGCGCTTGATTTCTGCCTCTTGCCTACCAACAAAGATTGGCTGGTCGCGCGACAACAAAGAAACAATGCTTCGCGTTCCAGGACACCGTCCAAACACAGAAGACTGCGCAAGAGTTGAGGTTAGGAACCCAGACGCAGCTTGCAATCCATATCTTGCACTCGCCGCTATTATTAATGCAGGTCTAGCAGGCATTGAGGAGGGTCTTGAGCTCGAGGCTCCTTCCGAGGGCAAAGAGCAATCAAACGAACTTGCTGAATTACCAATTGAGCTTGGTAAGTCAATTGAGCTTTTTGAGACTAGCGACCTCATGAGACAGACGCTCGGCGACGCCGTGTTTGACTATCTCATTAAGGTCAAAAAAGCTGAATGGCACAGAGCAATTTCAGAAGTTGACCCTTACGAACTCAAAAACTATTTGGCGGTGTTGTAAATGAAAAAGAAAGTACTTTTTGTTGCAGACACAGTAGATTGCGCAAAGAAATTTGCGGATGTTTTAAAAGCGTTCGACATCGAATTGATGACGTGTCGCTATGATCAAGCTTTTCAGAATTCATCACACCTGCAAGGCGCCAGCCTGGTAATTTTTGAGATTCCAGAAGGCGGAATGAGTGATGAGGCTGTTGCTACCGAGAAGTTCTCTTCTTTTGGCAGCGACTCAATTTTGTTTGTGTGCCCTCAAAAAGATGTTGATAAATTCCGCTTGCCAGTGCATCTGACATGCGACTTTGTTGTTTCCGATGCTAGCGAAGCTGAAGTTTCAACTCGCATCAAAAACTTGCTCTACCCTGGCACTGAGAGCTCACAAAGCGAAATCATTACATGTGGAAACATGACACTAAACATTGGAACCTACCAAGTTCACATCAATGACACGCCGCTTGACCTCACCTATCTCGAATATGCGTTGCTCGCGTTTTTGGTTACGCATCCAAAGCATTCCTATTCGCGAGATGAGCTGCTGAAAAGAGTGTGGGGCTTTGACTATTTGGGCGGCTCAAGAACAGTAGATGTGCACATCAGAAGAATCAGAGCAAAAATTGGCCCTGAAAACGCCAGCAAGCTTGAAACAGTTCGCGGTGTTGGTTATCTCTGGAACGCTTAAAAATTAAAACGTTTTTGGCAGTCGCGTCACACATAGCGCTGCCATGCTAGTAAAATAAATATTCTGTGCTTTTATAGGACTCAATCAAAGGTAGTTTGACGATAGCTTCTTACATAGAAATCTTTGTTCTTTTTGCGATAGCGTTAATTACCACAATTGCCTTAACGCCTTTTGCTAAGAAAATCGCAGTTGCGTTTGATGCTATCGACTACCCAGACGCGCGCCGTGTAAACAAAGAACCAATTCCAAGAATGGGCGGAATTGCAATTTTCGGCGGAATCGTTGTCGCATTCATCATTCTTGAAATCGGCGTGAATTTCTTCGGTTGGTTTGGCTATCGCGCCGCAATGATGAGCAAGGGCATCAACATTCCAGTTGTGGCACTTGGCGTGGTTTGCATGTTTGCCACCGGTTTAGTTGATGACATTGTTGGTCTTAAGCCAAAAGTAAAATTTCTAATGCAAATTGTCGCAGCAACAATTGTTTGTGCAGGCGGAATTCAATTTGCATTCATTCAAAATCCATTTGTTCCAGGTGGTTTAATTCAATTTGGAATTTTCGCATGGCCAATAACGATTTTTTATCTTGTTGCCTTCGCTAACATCATCAACTTGATTGACGGCCTCGACGGCTTGGCATCGGGCATTTGCATTATCACTGCCCTGACAATTGGAATCTATAGCGCGCTTGCTAACATCGTTGAAGCTATCGTTTTGCCGTTCATTCTTGTTGGCACCTGCCTGGGCTTTCTTAAATACAATCATCACCCAGCAAAAATTTTCATGGGTGACTCTGGAAGCCTCACGCTTGGTCTTTTCCTGGGAATCGTCTCACTGCTCGCAATTGCGAGAACCGCTTTTGTATTCTCGCTGCTCGTTCCAATCATGGCTGCAGGCGTTCCAATCACCGACACGCTCGTTGCAATCATCAGACGCAAAAAGGCACATCAGCCAGTCGGACAAGCCGACAAAGGTCACATCCATCACCGCCTGCTGCAAGCTGGCTTTTCTCAAACCAAAACAGTTGCAATCATGTGGATTTGGTCTGCAGTGCTCTCGATTTGTGGTCTTGCTTTCGCAGAATTAGAAGGAATTGCAAAGCTTTTGAGCCTTTTTATCGCGGCCATCATTACAGGTTATGCAATTTATAAACTTCGCCTGCTAGAGCCTGTGTTGCAGCATTACTACAATCCAAGAAAACGTCGCAAAAAGGTTAGCGACGACCAAAAGACAAAGCACGATTAGTCTTTATTTCCAGCGTTAAAACGAAATAGATTTAATAGAAATTTGCACGTAAAATGCATCTTGCAACTTGCGTTTCTGTAGCAACTAAAGTGGATTGCTCTCAAATTCCTTTAGAAGAAGGCTGTAAAGGTCACAGTTGCGATGATTCCAGCGGTAGTTGCATTCCGAAAAATGAAGCGAAAAATTATCAATGTTTATGCCGCGACGCGTTGAGAAAATCTTTTTTGCATAGCGCACAAAGTCGTGAATTTGAGCCACGCATTCTTCGTCGCTTGAGACCTCAAGAATTTTGCCAGTGCTGTCGATGCGGCCGTTGAACTCTTTAGCCAAAAGCATGAGCACGCCAACGACCTCTTTACGAACGTCCTGCGTCTCAGGAATATCTTTAATTTTGCCGTTCAGAAGATGAACGATAGTGAGAATTGTGTCGCTAGAGACAACCTCGCAATGAATCGTGCCTTCAGCGTTTAGAATCGCGACTCGAATTTGCTCACGGGCGCTGTTGAGGCTTGGTGTCACAGCCATTGCACGGAATGCGAACTTCACCGACTCTAAATGCAGGTTTCGCGGAATAATTACGCTCCCCTTTTGAAGATCAACGAGGCGCTGCCGGATTAGGCCGACGATGCGGTTTACCGTGTTGCAATTTAGGCCCGTCTCGGCCGCGATTTGCAAAGAGGGCATCTCGTTTGCAAAGCAACGAACCAGGTGTTCGAACTCGCTTTCGCTTAAATGGCTATGGTTAATGTACTTGTTTTTCATCACGCTTTCTCATTATATGGAACGTTTACGCAGTTACGCACGTCATTTTCACTGGTGTCAGAGATAAATGTAAATTGGGGACGGAGGTAAATTGACGCCTAAAAAAACTAAGGCAGGAGCAACATTTTCACTGGTGTCAGAGATAAATGTTTGCTTTTTTAATCTGAGAGTAAATGATGAATAAAAAAATAATAATGAGCGAATGGCAGTTATCGAAGGGTAGCGGATTTTAAAAAAGTTCGCAGGTGAGCATGGTAGAATTCACGAGGATTATTTATTGGTAGAAAAGGAAATGAGAACATGGCAAGTTCAGAAAAACCACAGGGTCGCGAACATTTCGCTTCACGACTTGGTTTTATTTTAATAGCGGCTGGTTGCGCAATTGGCATGGGAAACGTTTGGCGCTTCCCCTACATCACGGGACAATATGGCGGCGGAGCATTTGTTCTGCTTTACTTAATCTTCCTCGTGATTTTGGGTCTGCCGGTCATGGTCATGGAGTTCTCGGTTGGTCGCGCGAGCCAAAAAAGCGCAGCGCTGGCCTATGACGTGCTGCAGCCAAACCGCAAATTTCACTGGTTCTCATGGTGGGGCTACATCGGCTGCATGCTGCTGATGATGTTCTACACAACTGTTGGCGGCTGGATGCTTGCCTACATTCCAAAGATGGCAACGGGCGTGTTCGACAACGCTACAGCTGAAACCACTGGCACCGTTTTCAATTCGCTTTTGGCAAACCCAAGCGAAATTATCGGCTGGATGCTCGTTGCAGTCGTTATCGGCTTCCTCGTTTGCTCTCTTGGCCTGCAAAAAGGCGTTGAGCGAATCACGAAATGGATGATGGTTATCCTGTTTATCCTGATGATTGTGCTCTGCATTCGCACCGCTACCCTGCCAGGCGGCGTCGACGGAATTGCATTTTATCTCGTGCCAGATTTTAGCAAGATGTT
>JAUMVS010000087.1 GCA_030530045.1 Phoenicibacter congonensis | reverse complement strand
TGTAATCCACCGTAATTTATTTGTGCAAGTTTTGGGGCGCAGTCCATTGTGCAGTCCCCATTGTGCAACCGCTCGCGAAGAAACTCTTCCCCGTATTTACGTGCAGTAGAAGACGGCTGTCGTTCTGTTCGTGACAAGAGTTAGTTTTCCGATGGCGACGCATCCGGAAGCGTGCCCTGGGAGCGGGAAGCGCGTATTTTTCAGGTATCAAGATGAAGACTGGGCGTGCGTTCGTGCAGGCGACTTATGAGAGCGAAGCTCTCATCCGGAGCCAAACGAATGCACGACAGTCTTCAATCGCCGTCGACTCATCGTCCCCATTGTGCACCCCCCTGAGCCAAGTGGCTAATTTTTGCAGTGTTGGGCGTGAAATGTCGGCTGCGGGAACTTCTGTCACATGCCGCCCTGTATAATTAAGGCAACATGACTCTAGCTGCAAGAGTTTGATTTTTTGAGGGTTTTTGTGAGGCTTTACCTCGCGGTTTTCTGAAATCACTGAGATTTTAGGCTTTTAAGTTCTATCAATCTTTAAAATTCGCACACGCCGCAGCTAGCGTAAAACATAAAACACGAATCGTTCTTAGGAGGTAATCGTGACAGTCGGAATCATTATTGGAATAGTCGTAGTTGTTCTCATTCTGTGGCTCATTTCCATGTACAACAACTTCGTCAAGCTGCGCAACCTTTGCGACAACGCATGGGCGCAAATTGACGTTCAGCTCCAGCGACGCATCGACTTGATTCCAAACCTTGTCGAGACCGTCAAGGGCTATGCAAGCCACGAGTCGGGCACGTTCCAGGCGGTGACAGAGGCTCGCGCAGCGGTGGCAAACGCAAAAACTCCTGAGGAGAAAATGGCAGCCGACAATGCGCTGACAGGCACTTTGAAGACTCTCTTCGCGGTTGCGGAAGCCTACCCAGAGCTCAAAGCGAACACCAACTTCCAGGAGCTCCAGACTGAGCTTTCCAACACAGAAGACAAGATCAGCTACATGCGCCAGAGCTTCAACGACGTCGTCATGAAGTACAACAACGCTCTGCAGGTGTTCCCAGCAAACATTTTCGCAGGCATGTTTGGTTTCCAGCCACGTCAGAGCTTTGATGCAGTTGCGGGTGCAGAAACTGCGCCTAAGGTCCAGTTCTAGTTCTAGCATCATGTTTGCGCAAAATAGAAAAGCTGTAGTAGCGTCATGCCTGGCGGTTTTCGCCATGGCATTCGCTCTTTTGCTTGCGTTGCCGTCGCAAGAGGCGCTTGCAAAAGACTACACGCTAAAATCCACAAACATCACAGCGACGATTAATAGCGACACGTCGATGACCGTCACACAAGAGCGAACAGTCTCGTTTGACGGGCGCTTTTCGCTTTTGATGGTGCCGCTCGGCGACTCGGCGACCTTCGACATCAGCTCGATTACGGTTCAGAAGTCGGGCTATGCTGCTGAAGCTTTAGATCAGGTCGTGTTCGAAACGAGCTGGCGCGATTACGGCGGCCCCGACACTGCGTCCTTTGCGGTTGATAGCAACGATGGCACTGTCTACATTTTTGATAACTACAATGATGGCGACTACACCGTCACCCTAAATTACACCTACGCCAACGCAATCAACGTCTATTCCGACACTGCGGAACTCTATTGGAAGTTTGTCTCTGAAGCCTGGCAGAAGGATTCTGGAGACGTAACTTGCACCGTGACTGTGCCGGTTCCTGCTGGCGTGACGCCGAACCTAGACGTTCGCGCTTGGGCGCACGGCCCGCTGAACGGCCACGTTGAAAACGAGCAGTCGAAAATCACCTACACGGTCGGCAGCGTCTCGGCTGGCAAATATGCCGAGGCACGCATCCTTTTCCCAACGAGCTGGATTACGACCTACGACGCGACAGCTCAGGCTTCAAATTTGACGCAAGAAATGCTTCCAACAATTCTTGCGGAAGAGGAGAAGTTCGCCAACGATGCAAACGCTGAGAGAATTCGCAGCATGGTGGGGCTTGGCGTCCTCGTTGCGATTCCTATCATCTTCATCATCGCGTTCATCGTTATGTTCTTTAAATATGGCAAGGAATACGACCTTGATTTCAAGGGTGAATATTGGCGTGACGCGCCGGATGCTGAATGGCATCCAATTGTTATTTCGCGAAACGAAAGATTTGGCAAAGAAAGCGCAAGCGACCTCATTGCGTCAATCATGCACCTGCATGCGCTTGGCGTCATTCAAATCGAGTCAACGCGCGTGGTTACGAAGCGCAAGATTCGTCGTGACAAGATTGACACCTCTTTCATTATTACGATGGGTAAGCCGAAAAATCAAAAGCTCACCGACATTGATCTTGAGACGCTGAAGTTCCTGTTTGAAGAGGTCCCTACTTCGAATAAGAAGATTGGAGATGTCGACGCTTTCGCAGGAAATCCTGCAGAGCAGACAGTTACTGAGTATGTCAGTGAAACTTATAACGACGAGTATGCCACGCATGACGACGAATTCGCCTCTTCGATTAGCTCGTTTGTGAGCGACATCAAGAATGTGCCAGCGGGTGTTACTGTTGACCCGCAGCTCCCTTCTGAAGAGGCAATTAATCCGTTCGAGAAATACAAAGGCAAGTCGCTCAAGTTTAACGACATCAAAGATTGGTTTGAGTCTGATGGAACAAGTGCCCGTTTGGTCTTCGATAATTGGCAAAATGTTGTGACTTTGGCTACCGATGACGCGAACCTTTTTGATGAGAAAAGTGCAAAGGTTGCTGGCGTTTTCAGCACGATTTCAAGCGTTTGCCTGGGCCTTATGGTCGCTGCATTGGTCGCGCTTGTCGCTTTAGGTAACATTCTGGGAGACATCGCCGATGAGCTATTCGTATTCCTCATTGGTGGGTTGGTCGTGATGGTTGTCGTTGCAATTCTGGCTAGGAAATTCAGCCATGCACTTGAGAGAAGAACGCGCCGTGCAAACGAGGCGCACGCGAAAACGAAGGCGCTCAAGAAATGGCTTTGCGATTTTACGGCGCTCGGCGAAAGGCCAGCTGCTGACTCACTTGTTTGGGGCGAGTTTATGGTTTACGCCTACATTTTGGGAGTGGCTAAAGAGGCAATTGAACAGTTGCAAATTGCCTATCCATCGGTTATGTCTGACCCGACTACTGAAGAAGATGAGGTTGCAATTATGCCTTGGTGGTTCTGGTATCACGACCCCTATGACGGCGGCGGCGGTCAGATGTTTGCTGACGGCCTCACCAGCATAGAAGATTGCTTCTCACGTGCAACCCAGGCACTCGAGTCGGGCATTGGCGGCGACTTCTCCAGCGGAAGCGGCTTTGACAGCGGCGGCTTCTCAGCCGGCGGAGGCGGCGGCTTTGGCGGCGGCGGAATTGGAGGCGCGCGTTAGAATATAACGCATGATTCTTCAAGTTGAACATTTATCCAAGGACTTCGGATTCGGTCCTTTATTTAGAGATGTAACTTTCCGGCTTCGTCCCGGCGAGCGCTTGGCGCTAGTTGGGGTTAACGGGGCCGGAAAAACTACGTTATTGAACATTATTTCGGGCGCTGAATCGCCCGATAGCGGCGAGGTTATTCTTGAGAAGGGCGCCGATGTTGGCTACCTTCGTCAGGAAGCCATCGAGATGGAAGACAACCCAATTTTTGAGGAAGTTATCTCGGCGCAAAAAGACCTCATGGCCCTCGAACAAGAGCTTCACGAGCTCGAGCATCAAGTTTCAGAAACTAACGACCCAGCACTTTTGAAGCGCTTGGGTGAAGTGCGCGAGCGCTACGAAATTGCAGGGGGCTACACTCTTGAGGCTGATGCGCGAACAGTTCTTTTCGGCCTTGGTTTTACAGAAGCCGACATGACTCGCAAAACTTCGGAGTTTTCAGGCGGCTGGCAAATGCGCATTGCGCTGGCAAAACTTCTGGTGAAGGCCCCTGACGTTCTTCTTCTCGACGAACCAACAAACCACCTCGACCTTGAAAGCGTTCGCTGGCTCGAGTCGTTTTTGAAAGGCTATTCTGGCACAGTAATCGTTGTTTCTCACGACCGCGCGTTTATGGACAACATGGTTAATCGCGTTGTTGAGCTCGCGAATGGAAAATCGGAGTGCTACGAGGGCAACTATTCTAAATATCTAAAGCTTCGCGCTGACAGAATTGAAAAACTCAAGATGGACAAAGAAAAGCAAGATGCAGAAATTGCGCATCTTGAGGATTTCGTTCGTCGTTTCCGCTACAAGGCTTCAAAGGCAAAGCAGGCGCAAGACCGTCTTCGTAAACTTGAGACAATTCATGAAAACAGAATTGTTATTCCGCCTGAGCCGAAAAAGGTGCACTTCAAGTTTGTTCAGCCGCCTCGCACTGGTGACGAGGTGCTGAAAATGCGCTCGATTAAGAAGTCGTTTGGCGACCATTTTGTTTATGAAGATGTTGATTTCAACATGATGCGCGGCGACAAAATTGCGCTCGTTGGGCCTAATGGTGCAGGTAAATCGACGCTTTTGAAGATGGTAGCTGGCGTTTTGAAGCAGGATTCTGGCACGCTGAAATATGGCAATGGAGTTGAGTACACCTACTTCGCGCAGCACCAACTCGATGAACTTGACGTTCGAAACACTGTTTTTCAGGAGCTCGACCAAACGGCTCCTGGCTGGACAATTTCGCAGGTGCGCTCACTTCTTGGCGCGTTCCTTTTTAAAGGCGACGATGTTGACAAGAAAGTTGGTGTTCTTTCTGGCGGAGAAAAATGTCGATTGGCGCTGGCAAAAATGCTTGTTGAGCCAAAGCCGCTTCTGTGTCTTGACGAGCCAACGAACCACCTCGATATCACGAGCGTTGATGTGCTTGAGCAGGCGCTCACCGCTTTTGATGGCACGATTCTTTTCATCACGCATGATCGTCACTTGATTCGAAGCGTAGCGAACAAGATTGCCGAGGTCAAAGACGGCAAAATCACTGTCTACAATGGCGATTACGACTACTACCTCTACAAAAGTGAGCAGGAAGAAATGATGAGCAACGCCGAGCTGGCAAACGCTAAAGCCGAGGTTGCTCGTGAGTCGTTTAACGCTGCGAATCCAAAGTCGGCAAAAGGTCTCGCAGGGGGAGGTAAGCTTTCCGCAGCGGAAAAATCGCAAGGTGGCAACAAGTTTGCTGCGCGCAATGGCAATTCACGAGGTGGTGCTCCAAAAACTAAGGAGCAAAAACGCGCGGAAGCCGAGGCTCGAAACCGCGTTTCAACTTTGACGAAGGGTTTGCGCAAGGAAATTGCCGATCTCGAAGCCGAGATGGAATCATGCGAAACAAGAATTAATGAGCTGCTAGACATTATGTCGGAGTCGAATTTTTACATGACAGCCGATGATCCAACAGCAATCATCACCGAGCATGCGATGCTTAAAAGCCGCCTTCCGGAAGTTGAAATGCAATGGCTTGAAAAAAGCGAGGAACTCCAAACGCTGCTGGAAAGCTGCTAGTTTTTAAACTTCGCAGCTCTTCTGCGTATTCGTTTCGCCTTATTTAAGGTATAGTCATATTTAAATAAGTCCCTATTCTCACGTAAGCGGAGTCTCAGGGGCTTATTTGTCTTGTTTGAGAAGAGTGAAGAGTTACAAATTCATCTTGGTAGTAGTTGGTCATTTGTTCATCCCCCGCGAGCGGATTTAGCGATGTAAACCATCGCTTGCATTGCCGCGTGAGTGCGTTTTACTGATAAACTTAACAGCATGAATTTACAACTAATCGCATCATATGTTTGCATCATTTTGGCTTTTGTGCCAGCCATTGTTTTTCACGAGGTAGCGCACGGTTTCATGGCTTGGAAGCTTGGCGACCCGACGGCGAAGGCGATGGGACGCCTGTCAGTCAACCCGCTAAAGCACATCGACACGTTCGGAACGGTCATTTTGCCGCTGTTTTTGATGGTCATGAACTTGCCAGTTTTTGGCTATGCAAAACCTGTGCTCTACAATCCGCTTTACTTCAAAGACAAGCGTAAAGGCGATTTTTTCGTCGGCATCGCTGGCCCGCTCGCGAACTTTGTGATGGCGTTCATTGGTGCGCTCGTTATGAACCTGCTCTGGCCATTGGCTTCCACATTCTTTGCATCGGACATTGGCGTTTACTTCTACTTCGTATTCCTGCCAGAATTCATTTTGATTAACCTCTACCTCATGTTCTTCAACTTGATTCCAATTCCGC
>JAUMVS010000086.1:984-6184 GCA_030530045.1 Phoenicibacter congonensis | reverse complement strand
TTAAGGGAGAGCATTATTTGTACCTTGCACTTCACAAAGGTGCTGTTGTCGGTTATGCAGGCTACAAGGTTTATAACCGCGGTGCGGAAAATCTCAACCACAACCTGCGGCTGAATATGACAAAGTATAACCTTAGCATTATTGATCCCGATACCACTGCGATTTATGTTGACGGAAAGCTTACCAATGTTCAGGTTGCAAAAAACGTTCTGCTTGTTGATCCTGCCTCTATGCACAGCAGTGACCGAAACACTGGCGTATCATTTGATATTTACAGAGATGAAACCACGGCTGTTTCTGCCGCTGTTGATACTCAGTTTAACGGCTTGGCAAAGCTTGACGGAGTGTATTTCTGCGAAAGCGGCAAAACCTCAAATCATTCCGAGCTTTACAAGCTGGACAGCGATTCCTTTACTCTTACGGCAGATATTCTTGAAAAATATTCTTCCTACATTAATGATAATAAGATAGTTATTCAGCCTGTATATTCGGTGTCGGATTCTTCCTTGCGTGTGGAAAGCTTTGACAATACAAAAACAACAGGACAGAAATTTGTTGCCGATAATAACAGCTGCACAGGCGAGTTCTATTACTCGGGTCAGCATATCGGCACATTGAGCTGGACAAAGCCCAGAACAGATACAAATAACTATCTTGTTGCAGATACTCTCAAATTTAATTTTGAATATGCAGAGGGCGTTTCGTCCCGCCTTTGGAATTTAAAGCTTGACACAAGGGCGGCTTCAACAGAGAGCCTGCTGTCCGCCGCCGATATTATAACGAAAAACACAGGTACGCTTTCGGTTGACATTCAGCTTTCGGATCTGTATTTCTCGGTAACGCCGAATTTCAGTCTTGCCGATACAACAACGGTTCTGAATGTTACAAATCCGGGTGACGGTGATTTTATCGGTAAAGGCGGAAAATACGCAACCGAGAATTCCGACGGTTCGGTTACTCTTAAGGGCTATTCCGCACAGGACGGAGCAACCGACACTGTATTTAACAATATGTCCGTAAACGAAATTATTACCTTCCATGCTCAACCGAAATCCGGCTATCGTGCAAAGTGGAGCTATACCGACAGTGCGTCGCACCAGACCAAAACATATTACGGAAACAGCTTTTTCTTTGCAATACAAAATCCTTATGATATCAATGACAATCACATTACACTGACGTTTGAAAAAACAGGCGACGATTATAAGACCTTCAGCTTCTACGGACAGACGATGTTGCAGGAGGGCACGGTAATAAATCCGCCGACAAGTCAGACTGATACATACAATCTCGTCGGCGGGGCACAGGTAACTATGGACAGCTACTCGGCCTTGTCCGATGAAAACGGAGAGTTCTGCCTTGAAACTAATCCGGGTAATGAAGGCTCTGAAATAGTAAACATTTCCGCTTCAAAGGATGAAATTCACAGAGCCTTGGTGTTCTACAATCACCGCTACTATATCTGCGACATCAATATGGCTGATTATCTTTCGTCAGATGATGTATCAAGCATAAATGCAAAACTGAAATTGCAGTATAAAACAAACGGTGTAACACCTACAAAGATTAATGCCGTTTCTTCGGACGGAACCGTTTACGGCGATACAATTACTCTGATATCTGCAAACGCAGTTCAGTTTGATTTATCCTTGGATACAAAGGGACAAAGTGCAGACAAACCCGTCAACCTCGTGCGCTGGACCGTTGAAAATGACGACGGAATAAAATCAACATATGATGTGGAGCTTGAAAAAGGTCAGACCGTTTCTCATTGGGCAAATACTCTTTCCGAGATCATCAAGCAGGGCGATAAGCTTTTTGTTGAGATGTTGTGGAAAGGCTATGACAGCAGTGCAAGCACAATCTATTCAAGCTACGGTAAATTTGATACAGGCTACAGCTTTGTGGCAACCTCTGTAACGGATACAATAACCTATGCTCCCGACATCGGCGTTCCTAACACAATGGCTCAGCCCATACCTGTTCTTGGAAATGTAAGTCCTACTGTTTCAATCAAGGGCTGTACTCCGATTATAAATACGGGTACTGCGGGAGAAGACAAAGACGGACACGAACTCCATACGCTTACAATCGGTGTAAGCTTTGGCAAGCTTAAGAATGTCGCCTCAAAGGACAGCCGCTGGTCATCGGCAGGACCTCTCGGTAAGGCGAAAATGCTCACAAATATATTGGACGCTTATGATAAAGCCAACAACTCCGAGGCAGGGATTCCTAAACACGCCGCAGGTAAATCTCTTGCAAATACCCTGAATATGAAAACAGCGGTAAAGCTTTCATTCAGCATAACCTTGTGCTATCAGGGCAACTATTATGTGGACGATAACGGAGAGTGGAACTTTGTCGGAAATCTGTTTATTGCAGGAGCGGGCGGCTCAATAAGAGTGAGTATGCCGTTTGTATTGTGCTACATTCCGTGCTTTGCGTACTTTACGGCATCAATTAACGTAAATATCTATATGGGTCAATTTGCCAGAAATGACGGCGAACCGGGTTCGACGGTAGCTCTTACTCTTGACCAGCTCAGTGACGCCAATGCTTCAACCTTCCAGGGCGTATATGAACTTAAAATCGGACTCGGAGCAGGCGTAGGCGTAGGCTTTGACGGACTGTTGTCTGCGTCGGGCGGTGTTGACTTCAACTTTGATATACAGTTTAATGATTATCTTAGAGGAGTCGGAAACGTCGGTATGTCGGGCAGTATAACCCTTGAGCTGTTGTTCCTGAAAGCGTCTTGGAGCGCTAAGTTCTTTTCAGCCGAGATGTTCAACACACTCGGTGATTCAAATGATGTAATGAATTTAAACAAGCTTCAGTCTAAGATTGAAACTGATTTGCTGAAAAATACAACATTAGGCGATATGGTCGTTTCAACAGCTGAAACCTCCAACAGATTACTTGCTTCGAGAGGACTGACCGAAGAAAAGGTTGTACAGCCGACCGATACTCTTGTAAATCCAGAAATAATATCAATCGGTAACGACAGGTATCTTATCGTAAGTACATCAACGGATTATTCAACCTCTAAGGATAACGTTCTTCATTTCTATATTTATGACGAACCGTCAAACAGCATTGTTGACTCAGGTTCGATTTTAAAGCGTGCAGCGAAAGATGCTTACGGTGAGGAAACTGCCGAAAAGCTTTCACAGCTTACGGAGGATTATTATAAGATAGACCACGATGCGGTTATGGCAGACTGCGGCGATGATATTCTTATTGCATGGAATAAGTGTATGATAGCATCAAGCGGCGACAACAGTGAATTGCTGAATTCAGTCGGAATTGCTACTATTTTCTACAATAAAGAGAGCGGCAAATTCCACGATTACAAAGTAATAGCTGACAAGGATAATAAGTACCTGTATATGATGCCAAAGCTTGTATATAACAGCAAAAGCGATTCTGTTCAGCTGTTCTATCAGGCAATGAATATAGAAAATGTCTCACTTAATACCACCCTTGAGGAACTGCAGTCGTTACCGACGGTTCTGCTTACCTCTTATTGCAGTGCGGACTCAGGCGACTGGTCAGACGGTGAGACTGTATCAATCAACGAAAAGTATCTGAAGTATTTCGATGCTGTTGCATACGGAGATAAAACCTTACTTTCGTATGTAGCTTCGGATACATATGGCTTTACGCTTGATTCGCTTGATGAATTTGAGGTTGAAAGCGACTTTGATGATTCAAAGTTTGAAACTAACAACTCTCTTTATATTCAGAGCTTTGAAACAAAGAACGGTAAGCTTGTATCATCAAATCCGATGCGTATTACAAAAGACGGATATGTTACGGCTAATCCAAAGTTCATTAACATAAGCACTCAAGGCGTTGAGAACACTCTGTTGTTCTATAAGTGTAACGGAGCATACGCTTATCAGAATATTACAAATATCCTTACAAACGGACTCTATAAGGATATGGACGGATATTCACAGATAAGCGACTCATATGTTGAACCTCAGTTTATTTCGGAAACAGATGATTACACCACAAACGATGACTTCTCGGTTTTCACTAACGGCAGCGGCGATATTTACGCACTTTGGACCACAACCGAGAGCAACCAACAGCAAATATGGGTAAGACAGTTTGTGTTCAACCGTTTTGATAAGGTAACGGAAGTAGGCAAGCTTGATTCCGACGGAGTTATTATATATGATGAAAATTCAAATCCGGTTATGGAAAAGCTTGACAGCCCGATGTATCTGCTTAACGGATATTGGGGAGGAAAAACCTATCTTACAGAGGGCGGTATTTACGGAAGCGACAGCTACGGACTATATAAGGACGATTTCTCGGCGGCGGTACTTGACAACGGCGATTTGCTTACCGCATTCAACGCTTATGACAGAGAAATTACCGATGACGGCTGTGAATATGTAAATAATATGCTTGTTGTCTCTGAATATAATACAGATTCGGAATATCATACGCCAAAGGAAATAGACGCTATTGAGTTCAGCAACGATTATCCGACAGGCGGAGAAACAGTTAATGTTACTTGCCACGCCGAAAATCTCGGTATTAATTCCGGCAGAGATGTAACCGTTACACTGTATGTAAACGGAAAAGCCTATGATACCATAAATGAAAGCCTTTGGCTTTCGGCACAGGCAAAGGCGTTTGACTTCTATTACACGCTCCCGCAGGGTCAGAGTGCAGACGAGGTTTCAATGTATTTCACTGTAACGGAAGACGGAGAAGAAAAGCTTGTTTCTGATTCGTTTGCATTAAAGCAGGGAGCAGACCTTGAAATTACGGCGCTTACATTGTCTGAAATCAACCTCATTACCGAGGATAACGATAACGCAAAATTCTTTGTACGTGCAACAGTTCAGAACAAGGGCAACGAGGACTATCCGGGCGGAGATTATGTAAGACTTGTTGATCAAGATGTTGAAGAAATGTGTAAAGCTATGGAGGACGGATATGAAGCAGGAGATCCGATTTACACATCCTTTGGCAAAGAACAGATAAACAGCATTGAAATAGGAAACATAACCGAGGTTTGGTTTATTTCGGAGGATATTCCGTCGCAGGTATTTGAAAAGACGGGAACCGATACGGCATATCTTGAATGTATAATTTCCGATAAGAACGAACCTGATTGGAAAACACGCAATTCAGAAGAAAGCTTCAGCGCAATCTCCGAGTTTTATCCCGGACTTACATCAAA
>JAUMVS010000086.1:0-974 GCA_030530045.1 Phoenicibacter congonensis | reverse complement strand
CCTGTTCCGGAAAAGGTAAAATCGCTGAGCATAAGCGATATTGCCGTTCAGGTTGATAAATCGCAAAAGCTCATAAAGAGTGTTCAGCCTGTTTCTTCACAGATTAACAGTCGGATTTCTTATATCTCGTCTGATGAAAGTGTTGCAACAGTCGATGACTTCGGTGTTGTTACCGGTCATAAGGAGGGCAAGGCTGTCATTACCGCCGAAATGGACGGAATTACCGATACCGCCGAGGTAACTGTCAGCAATGCCGCCGTACCGACAAACCCCTCCGAAACGGAGCCTACAGGCAACATCAGCCCGGCAGATACGGATAACACCAAGCCGTCCGATTCAAAGACAGGCGGAACTCAAATCGCTGACGAAGCAGGTGCAGTACTGACAGGCGGAATTGCAATGATAATGATAATAATAATGCTTGTTTTGATTGCTTCTGCGGCAGTAGTGTTCTTCCTGAAAAGCAGAAAGAGCAAATAACAATACGGAATATACTAACAGAATTAAGGGTTATATACCTATCAATTAAATCCGGGAGGATAAAATATATGAGCATTTTTGACAAACTGAAATTTACGGCACAGCAGTCGGTAAACACTGCCGTACAGTCTGTGGGCAGCAAGCGGGAAGTTTTCACCTTTGCAGTACTCCCCGAAAGTCTTGCAGAGCTTCAGGCACTCCCCGAAGCTAACCTTGATACGCCGTATAAGACGGCGGCATTGACGGTGCTGGCACTCTGCGTCTACGCCGCCGACAAAACCATCAGGACTGAAATGCTGAACTGGCTCCGTGGTCCCCGTCCGCTGAACGGACAGGAAATTTCGTTTCTTAATGACCGGTTTCGTGACGGCAAGACCTATTTGCCGTTCACCTATTTTGCCGGCTCCACACCCGACAACAACTATACGCCCACTCAGCCATACACCATCACCGTGGAATCAAAGTATGTTTCCGCCGAAGAAGCGGGGTATATG
>JAUMVS010000085.1 GCA_030530045.1 Phoenicibacter congonensis | reverse complement strand
CAGGAAGACTAGTTCCTAGCTCCAAAATCCCAAAACAAACAAGCATTTTGAGAGGTCCCTTGGGCCTCTTTTTTTATCACAAACAACTCATCGTCCCCATTTTCAGGCTTCCCCTCGTGGGCTATTTTCGCGTCTTGTGCAGAACTCATCGTCCCCATTGTGCAAGCGACGTTTGCCCAGGAAACTGCGGTCATATATTCGCTTGGCTCCGGATGAGAGCGAAGCTCTCATTAGTCGCCTGCGCGAACATGCGCCCCGCCCGTTTCCAAGTTGCACACAACTCATCGTCCCCGTTGTGCATTTGTCCATTTCCCCTGGCAGCGGGTGCTTTCTTCCTGCCTGCACACAACTCATCGTCCCCGTTGTGCAGTGCAAATTGGGGACGGAGGTAAATTTTAATGAGATAGATTATTCTTAGGAAAGACGTTCGCGAAATCTCGAGTGATTCATCCCCGTGGATGGGCGGGGCGGAGGTGTATAGATGAAGTGGTTGATTATCTCTGCGTTTTGGTTTCTTTATTGGGGAATTTGTTTTCTTTGTACTGGAACTGACAAGAAGAATCTTGCGGGGCTGCGGTCGTACCCTGATGTGGTGCAAAGCATCGTTCGCGAGCGAATGGGGGACGAGGCACCGAAAGACAAGTCGGTTCCTGCAATTTTGCTGAGCAATCTGATCCTTTTCACTGTTGTGTTTTGCGTGATTGGGTTTGCTTTTCGAGGCGTTCTTGCTTTTGATGGTTTCCTTTCTGCGTTTTTGTTTTTTCTAATTCTTGGCGAAGGGCTGGGGCTGTTTGATCTTCTCGTGATTGATTTGCTTTGGTGGCGCAACATCGAGCGCATTCGTTTTTCCTTCCTGCAGGAAAAAGCGATTTATCAAGACCCGAGCAAGCACATCGGCTCGTTTGTGCGCGGAATTCCGCTGTTCGCAGTCATCGCCGCACTGAGCGCGTGGATTGTCGCGCTTGTCCCCGTTGTGCAGTGAATCCCATCTACGTCATTTGTTCGGAATCTACATCATTTCTGTATTAAATGATGGAGATAAATTGGTGACGGAGATAACTGCGCACAACTCATCGTCCCCATTTTGCAGTGAATCCAAACTACGTCATTTGCTAACTATCTACATCATTTTTGTATTAAATGATGGAGATAAATCGGGGACGGAGATAAAAATTTTAAGTGACAAACTGTAAATTATGTTGTATATTAGTAACAAGTTGTTACTAAAGAGGAGCGTAATTTATGGAATACACAAAGATTGGATGGAGTGGAATTGAAGTCTCAAAGGTCTGCCTCGGTGGCATGAGTTTCGGCGAGGCTTCGCCTGATTTTCATCAGTGGACAATCGATCAACCTGCAACCCAAGAAGTCATTAAACATGCCTTTGAGCAGGGAATTAACTTTATTGACACTGCGAATGTTTACTCATTCGGAACAAGCGAGGAATACATCGGCCAGTCATTGAAAAACCTTGGCATTCGGCGCGACGACGTGGTGCTCGCAAGCAAGGTTCATTTCAACGAGGGCGGTCTTTCCGCGAAAGCGATATCTCGAGAAATCGAAGGTTCGCTCAAGCGCTTGGGAACCGACTATCTCGATCTCTACATCATTCATCGCTTCGATTACGACGTGCCGATGGAGGAGACCCTCGAGGCGCTCGACAACTTGGTTAAAGCAGGCAAGGTGCGTGCTCTCGGGGCGAGTGCTATGTATGCCTATCAATTTCATAACATGCAGACGATTGCTGAGCGCGAGGGCTTCACGAAGTTCACGAGCATGCAAAATCACTACAACCTGCTTTATCGCGAAGATGAGCGCGAGCTTGTGCCGGTCTGCAAACAATACGATGTAGCACTCACCCCCTACAGTCCGCTCGCGGGAGGGCATTTGTGCCACCTGAGCTGGGAAAGTGATTCTCTTCGCGGAAAGACCGACAAGGGGACTGCGAATAAGTATGGGCTTGCAAAGAATCAAGACGTACCGATTATTGAGCGCGTGAAAGAGGTTGCCGACGCCCGCGGCGCGACAATGGCAAGCGTCGCTTTTGCTTGGCTGATTTCAAAAGGCTGCGCCTCTCCAATCGTGGGGTGTTCGAAAACTAAATATGTAGACGACGCGATTGCTGGCCTTGAGTTGAAGTTGACAGAAGATGAGGTCGATTACCTGGAAGAACCCTACGTCGCGCATGAGCTCGTTGGTCCAAAGTCGCGCCCAGGCGAGAAGCCTTTAGCCGGCACCACAAACGTAAAAATTACTCGTTAATTGGTTACGGAGATAAATTTAGGGAGAAATATGAAAAAGGTTTTGATAATTTCGGGAAGCCCAAGAATCGGGGGCAATTCCGACACTCTTTGCGATCAGTTTGCTAAGGGTGCTGCTGAGAGCGGAAATGACGTCGAAAAGGTTATCCTCAAGAAGAAGAAAATTGGATATTGCACGGGGTGTGGGCATTGTTACGCAAACCATGTGTGCGCGCAGAAAGACGACATGGCCGAGGTTTTGCAAAAGATGATCGATGCCGATGTGATTGTGCTTGCGAGCCCTGTTTACTTTTATTCGATTGATGGCCAGCTCAAGACTTTTATCGACAGATGCTGCGCGCGTTACCAAGAAATCAAAAACAAGGATTTCTATTTCATTATCACAGCTGCCGACGGAAGCATTAAGAATATGCGCCGCACGATTGAGACGCTTCGAGGTTTTACTGAGGATTGCCTCCCAGGCGCAAACGAGGCGGGAATAGTCTATGGCGTTGGTGCTTGGAACAGGGGCGACATCCTTCAAACTCCAGCTTTTGAGGAAGCTTACGAGATGGGGAAGGCTGTTTAGTTTTTGCAAAAAGTTGATGGAGATAAAAGGGGACGATGATGAACCCCCTGGTAAAGCCTCTGTACAAAAAGGTGACGGAGAAAAAATAAACGTCTAGTACCTCAGCTGCTCAGGCGTCCAGTCCTTGATGACTTCGGCGTAATCGCTCGCGAGCTTCTTTGCGCCTTCAAGATTTTGGTCGCGGAAGTTGCCGCATTCTGCTTCTTTTGCGCCTGGGATTTCGCCTTCGAAGTTGATGATGTAGTCGAGCATTTTCTGCACGAGCACAATCGAGTCGGCCTGCGAAAGTTCGCGAACGATGAAATAAAAGCCGGTGCGGCAGCCCATTGGCCCAGCGTAGATGATGTTTTCGCTAAACTCGCTGCTTCGAACGTAGGTCGCAAACAGGTGCTCAAATGTGTGCCCCGTGCCAGTGTCGAAATAGTCGCCCGCGTTCGGCGTCTTCATCCGCAGGTCGTAGGTCACGCAATCGCCGTCAATCCTGCTCGTGTACATGCCCGGCCTCAACTTCGTGTGGTCCACCTGAAAGCTCGCAATTTTCTGCATTTCCATGCTCGTGCCTCCGTCATTAATTCTTTTCATAAATTTTAGAGCAACAAGATTTCTCCAAATTGCTTTGTACACACAACTCATCGTCCCCATTGTGTACCAGCTCACAACCGAGCAATTAGTGCAAATTAGTGACGGTGATAAATGAAAAAGGGACGGAGATAAATTCTTAATGCCTCGGAAACAACGCGATCGTTCGTCTTGAAATTCTTGTTGGGAAGAAAAAAGAAAATAGCACTCGCCTTGAGGTAAGGATGAACACATCTTTATAAAAAAGATGGTGTCCGCAATTTGATTCACAGCATTCCAGCTGGGAGCATTTTTGTAGCCCCGAGCGGGATTCCTAATCCACAAATAATGTAGGACTCCTTAAGCGTTGTCGTTGGTCCATCGCAAAAATGAACCCCCAAAACAAGTGCTGACTTCATTCTATCAAATCGCGCCGAACTTGCCATTCGGCTCAACTTTTTTACTCAAAAAAGTTAGCTGTTGCTAACAACTCATCGTCCCCAATTTGCAAGCAATAGAAAAGGCCAGGAATCCTGGCCTTTTCGTGATTGCTATGTTCCGAGAACTTATGCTTCTTCAGCAGGAGTTGGCTCTTCAGTTTCTGCGTCTTTAGCAGCAATTTCTGGCCAGCTTTCTGCAACTTCTCCAATCTTTTTCGGACGAAGCAGATAAATCGCAAGACTAACTTCGACAATCATCCAAACGAAAGGGAAGATGCTAATCGTTGAGCCAGCCGCATCCATGGCTGTGCCCATGCTGCCGCCGCCGAGCCAAATGGAAACCGAAGCCATGATGTCGTTTAGCGAATGAACAATAACCACCGGCCAAATGTTTCCGCTGCGGAAATAGATCGCCGCGTAGAAAATGCCACCACCTGCAGCGCTAACCATTTGAGGAATTACAAAGCCGGCGCTAGCGTGGGCGAGGTTGATTGAGTGAATTGCGCCAAAGCAAACGCCCGAGATAATCGCGGCTTTCCAAATGCCCGCGCGGCTTGTTCCGAAGCCTTCGAGCAGGGTCTGTGCGGTAATTCCGCGAAGCGTGATTTCTTCAGCTAGGCCAACGAAGCAAAAACTGAGGATAATCAGAACCGACGCGAAATCGAACGTCACGTTAATCTCGTAGCCATATTTTGCGGCCTCTGACGGGTCGGTAGCAACCATTCCCACTACGAAGAAAATAATGGCAACCGTGAAGGCAATCAGCGGAAACGCCGCAACTTTGCATCCGTGCACGAAGCCTTTGCCTTTGCGCGTGAAAATGTCAAGGCGGTCGCTTGCCCACAGAATCAAAGCGGCAATGAGAATAATCATTCCGTCGCAATAAATTGGGTTGAGTCCCTCTAAAATGCGGTCGTCAATGTTCATCCCCTCAAAAATTGCGTCGTAGCTCCAGCCGACGCAGTAGCGGAAAAGGACAGCCCAAATCAAAACCACAGCGATGACTGAGAAAATTATGAAGTGTTTAGTGCGGAAACTTCTGAATTTATTCAATTTTCTATACCTCCAAAACAAGTTATCTAACTTTAACATGTTTTCGCTTGCGAAAATGAACTTCGCTTAACAATGTTCAGGAAAGTTGCACGGTAAATGGGGATGGAGGTATGTCGATGACTTGTTGATTTAGCAAATGCGGGGCAGCAGGTCGCCGACAAGCATGTCGAGGATGCGTCGGGAGCCGAGCGCGGTTTTAACGAGGACGCGTGCGCCTGCCTGCTCGTTTTCTGGAGCGAAGGTGCGACCGATGATTGCGGCGTCTTTTCCGCATTCGTGCTTTTTGCATGCCGCAAGCGCAGCTTCCGCCTCGTCAGTCGGAACGATGATTACGAATTTTCCTTCGTTTGCAACTTGATAAACATCGAATCCGAGCATCTCGCAAGCACCGGCAACCTCAGGTTTTACAGGCACTTTTGTCTCGTCGATTTCGATTGACACGCCGGAAGCTTCCGCAAACTCGTTTAAAGTCGAGGCGATGCCGCCACGAGTTGGGTCGCGAAAACACGCAGTACCAGGTGCCACCGCAAGAACGTCCTGCACAAGGTGGTTCAGCGGAGCCGCGTCGGTCGTGATGTTGTTCGTGAAGTTCAGGCTTTCGCGCTGCGACATAATCGTGATGCCATGGTCGCCGAGCGAACCTGTGAGAATTACGCTCATGTCGGGCTTGATGTTGTGCACGCTCACGTCGACGCCGGCAGGAATGATGCCCACGCCCGAAGTGTTGATGTAAATGCCGTCACACTTGCCTTTGTTGACCACCTTCGTGTCGCCGGTCACGACCTCGACGCCCGCCTCGTCGGCAGCGGTTTTAATCGACTGGCAAATGCGCTTGAGGTCGTCGATCGCGAAGCCTTCCTCGATGATGAACGCGACAGAAATCGCGACAGGAATTGCGCCGGCGGTCGCCACGTCGTTCACGGTGCCACAAACTGCAAGGCGGCCAATGTCTCCGCCAGGGAAGAAGTGCGGCGTCACGACGAACGAGTCGGTGGAGTAGGACACGCGGAAATCGCCCTCGACGCCGCGCTCTTTGGCAATTTTGTTCAGGTCGAGATGCGCCGCGTCGTCGCCGCTTTTCAGTTCGTCTTGCGCGTATTCCGCCTTGAAAACCTCGTCGATGAGGCGGCCCATCATAATGCCGCCGCTACCATGACCCATCATTACAGTTTCGTTGCTCATTGCCCTCACTCCAAATCCGCGATTATCTTTTTTCTACATTTTAGTTCTGCAAAACACTCATCGTCCCCAATTTACACATAACTCATCGTCCCCATTGTAGACCGCACCCCATTTTTAGGACACTAAAAATAAGGG
>JAUMVS010000002.1:21258-34815 GCA_030530045.1 Phoenicibacter congonensis | reverse complement strand
AGATATTCATCGGATGGGAAGTCTTTCGTCGCAATAACCGCAGTGATGTGCTCATCTTTTTCGAGATGCAGCAGGTTGACAATCGCAGTTCCGCGAGCCTGGCGGCTAGCCTCAGGAATTTCATAAACTCTCAGGCGATAAACCTTGCCCTTGGTCGAGAACATGAGCAACCATGAGTGCGCTGAAGCAACTCCCATGTGCACAACGTAATCGCTGTCTTTGAGATTAACACCCTGCATTCCCTTGCCGCCGCGCTTCTGCTGACGATAGGTCGTAGCAGGCAATCTCTTGACATAGCCAGCATTTGTGAGTGTAACAACCATGTCGTCATCGGCGATGAGGTCCATGACATCAATGTCGCGGCTTGCGTTACCAATCTTTGTGAGGCGAGGTGTGTTGTACTTCTTCTTAATCTCGAGAAGTTCGTCTTTAATAACACCTTTGAGCTTCGATTCATCATCAAGAAGTGACTGCAGGTAGGCGATGCGCTCGCGCAGTTCAGCAAGCTCTTCTTGGATCTTCTCGCGCTCGAGACCTGTTAAACGACGCAACTTCATCTCAAGAATTGCATCGGCCTGGCGCTCACTCAAACCGAAGCGCTCCATCAACTGAGCTTTCGCCTCTTTATCAGTCTCGCTGCCGCGAATAATCTTGATGACCTCGTCGATGTTATCAAGAGCGATGATGTAGCCTTCAAGAATGTGGGCACGCTCTTCTGCCTTTTTCTTGTCGAAAATTGTGCGGCGAGTAACGACCTCTACCTGGTGTTTAATGTAGAGAGTCAGAATTTCGCGCAGGCTCAAAACCTTTGGAGTTCCTTCAACAAGAGCCAGCATGTTAATTCCAATGCCAGTTTGCAGCTGCGTGTGCTTGCAAAGTTTGTTGATGACAACCTCAGGCAGAGCACCGCTTTTGAGCTCGATGATAATGTCGATGCCGTGGCGGTCAGCGCCGTCATGGATGTTAGAAATCTCAGGGAATTCCTTCTCACGAACGAGCTCGCCGAGCTTCTCCATGAGCTTCTGGCGGTTAACCATGTATGGAATTTCTTTAACAACTACCTGCTGGCGGCCGTTTTTCTTTTCCTCAATTTCAAACTTCGCACGAAGTGTGATGTTGCCATGCCCTGTCTCGTAGGCATCTTTAATGCCCTTGGTTCCCATGATTTGACCACCAGTTGGGAAGTCTGGACCAGGCAAAACCTTCATGAGGTCTTCAGTCGTTGCATCTTCGTTGTCGAGCATCAGAACTGTTGCATCGATTGTTTCGCCCAGGTTGTGAGGCGGAATGTTTGTAGCCATGCCAACAGCAATGCCGTTCGAACCATTAACGAGCAAGCAAGGGAAGCGTGCAGGCAAAACCTCAGGCTCTTGCAGGGTTTCGTCGTAGTTAGGCATCCACTCAACGGTGTCTTTGTCAAGGTCGCGCAGAAGCTCCATTGCAGCTTTGCCAAGACGAGCCTCGGTGTACCTCATAGCAGCCGCGCCATCGCCGTCAATCGAGCCAAAGTTTCCATGGCCATCAATCAAAGGCACGCGCATCGAGAAAGGCTGCGCAAGACGAACCATTGTGTCATAAACGGCAGAGTCACCGTGTGGGTGATATTTACCGATAACATCACCAACGGTTCTCGCCGATTTCATGTGAGGCTTAGTTGGCAGGTATCCCGACTCATTCATCGCGTAAAGAATGCGGCGATGAACAGGCTTCAAACCATCGCGAACATCAGGCAGCGCACGCGCAACGATAACGCTCATTGAATATTCAAGGAACGACTGCTGCATCTCGCGCGACATCTCAGTCGGCTCGATGTTGCCAATGTCGTTTTCTTCCTCTTCGCTCACATTTTGAGCGCTTTTCGCATCAGCTACCTTTTCTGAATTTTCATCTTCAGGCAAATTATTCTTATTTTCTTCAGTCATTCTTTATCCTTAAATGTCGAGGTAGCGGGCTTCTTTTGCGTGCTCCTGGATGAAGCGCTTGCGAGGCTCAACTTGATCACCCATGAGCTCGCTCACGATGCGCTCGGCCGTGGCAGCATCCTCAATAGTGACCTGCAAAAGCGTGCGCGTCTCAGGCTCCATTGTGGTCTCCCACAGCTGGTCAGGGTCCATCTCACCCAAGCCCTTGTAACGCTGAATATCAAACTTGCTTGCGTTGTCGGCCTTCGTTGTGAATTCCTTCAAATCCTCATCCTTGTAGAAATATTGCTCAATTTTCGGGCTGCGAGAATTGTGCTTTTTAATTCCGTAAAGAGGAGGTTGCGCAACATAAACATAGCCACGTGTGATGAGTTCTGGCATGTATCTAAAGAAGAACGTCAGCAGCAGAATTCGAATGTGCGCGCCGTCGACGTCAGCATCAGTCATGATGATGATTCGATGATATCTCGCCTTGTCGGCGTCGAAATCCTCACCGATGTTCGTGCCAATTGCTGTAATCAGCGACGAAATTGTGTCGGAAGAAAGTGCACGGTGAAGACCAGCTTTCTCAACGTTCAAAATTTTTCCGCGAAGTGGAAGAATTGCTTGATATTTTCTGTTTCTTGCCTGCTTAGCAGAGCCACCAGCGGAATCGCCCTCTACAATGAAGATTTCTGAAAGAGAAGCGTCTTTCGAGGAACAGTCTGCCAATTTGCCAGGCAGCGAGAACGACTCAAGAACGCCCTTTCTGCGAGTTGCTTCGCGAGCTTTTCTAGCAGCTTCGCGAGCTTTGAGAGCCTGCGATGCTTTTCCAACAATTGCCTTTGCGGCGGCTGGATTTTCCTCCAAAAACTCCTCAAAGCTTTTGCCCATCGCATCGTTTACAAGCGTGCGCATCTCAGTGTTGCCAAGCTTTGTTTTAGTCTGGCCCTCGAACTGAGGTTCACGAAGTTTAACTGAAATTACAGCACCCAAACCCTCGCGAGCATCCTCGCCAGTGAGGTTTGGATCCTTTTCTTTCAGAAGACCCTTCGCGCGAGCATATTTATTCAGAACACGAGTGAGCGCAGTTTTGAATCCCTCGAGGTGCATGCCGCCCTCAGTTGTATTGATGTTGTTCGCAAACGACATGATTGTTGCGCTGTAGGCGTTTGTCCACTGCATCGAAATCTCTACTTCGCCAGTTTCACCTTTTGCGTCGAAATAAATTGGGTCATGAATTGTCTCTTTACCAGCATTCAGGAAGTTAACAAAGTCAACGATTCCGCCTTCTGCATAGAAAGTCTCGAAACGTGGTTTGCCTGTTTCATCGAGGTCGCGCTTGTCCTCAAGAGTGATTTTCAAACCTTTGTTCAAATAGGACATCTCGCGGAAGCGATTTGCTAGTGTAACGAAGCTATATTCTGTTGTCTCTTTAAAAATTTCAGGGTCAGGCCAGAAAGTAACAGTAGTTCCTGTGTGGTCAGCTTTGCCAACTTCTTTCAAAGGCTCAACTGTCTTGCCGTGGTCAAATGCAATTTGATATTCCTTGCCGTCGCGCTTGACGTTTACCTGCGTGCGCGTGGAAAGTGCGTTTACAACAGAAACACCAACGCCGTGAAGACCGCCGGAAACTTTGTAGCCTTCGCCGCCGAATTTACCACCAGCATGAAGAATGGTCAAAACGACCTCTACTGTTGGAATTCCTTCTGTTGGATGAATGTCGACAGGGATGCCACGACCGTTGTCAACACAAGTGATTGAGTTGTCTTCATTAATTGAAACGTTGATTTCTGTACAGTAACCTGCAAGAGCTTCGTCGACTGAGTTGTCAACTACCTCATAGACCAAGTGGTGAAGTCCACGAGGACCAGTTGATCCAATATACATGCCTGGACGTTGTCTAACAGGCTCCAAACCTTCAAGAACCTGAATGTCCGAGGCATCATAATGCGAAGATTCTGGCATTTATCCTCCTTGGGTGTTTTACTAAAAGAATGAAGAAGTGCTGCAAAAAAGTGTCCAAATCTAATTTAAAAGCACATCAAACATACGAAATATTTTAGCAGTCAAAGTCAAAAATGACAATAAGAACAGCTAAAACGGGCGATTATGAGCCGTTTTAAGACGCACTTTTTAAAAAAGGCGATTATTTTATCGAATTTGGAAAAATTATTCGTCTAATTAGTTTTTACAACCGGCATGACGAGGTACAAAAACTTGTTTTTGAGCATATTGTCGGCTGTTTCGAACACATTTTCGAACGAAAAATTCTCGCGACTTTCAACGCAAGGCGAAAGATGAGTTGGCTGTTTTCCTGCGGAAAGCGTGATCAAAACATCGTTTGTTCCAATTGAGGAAAGACCATCCATCAAATAGCCAGAATCAAAACCAACAGTGCAATCAACACCACTTGCTTTTACAGGAATAATCTCTGTAGCTGCACCATTTGAAGAATTGTTGATTGAGAGCTGCAAAAATTCTTTCTCAATGTTGACATCAAAAACGATTGCCGCATTTTCATCACGAAGAACAGAGACACGCTTCACGGCTTTAATGAGCGATTGCTTATCAACAACGAGCGTCGTCTCGTTCGAAGGACTAATGAGTCGTTTGTAATCTGGGAATTGACCTTGAAGACGTCTATTAATAAAAGTAATGTCTCCAACTTCAATGAGAACTTGGTTTTCGTTGTAGGCGATGCAAACTGTCTTGTCATCGGCCGAAAGCGAAGTGATTCCGCTCAAGAAATGAGGAGGAATAATTGCCTCAAATTCAGAGTCGCCTCCAACCTCGATGATTTCTTCTGCAATTGCAACTCTAAAAGAGTCAGAAGCTACAGCGCGAACTTTTCCGTTTGAAACTTCAAGAAAGATGCCTGTAAAGATGCCTTTGGAGTCGTCGCGCGACGCCGATTTAACAACCTTTTTAACCATAGATTGGAATTTTGAAAACGGAATTTCAACTCGCGCAGAAGTTTGAATGTGAGGAAAACCAGGAAATTCATTAGCGTTCAAAACGCTTGTTGCAAAAACTGCCTGCTCGCAAGTGATGGTAGCTTTTGAGTCATCGGTTGCGATTGTGACGCTTGCATCTTCGAGAGATTTTGCGATGTCAAAAAACATTTTGCCTGGAAGAACCGAACTACCTTCCTCATCAACTAAAGCTGAAGTCACGATCTTGCAAGAAGAATCAAGGTCGGTCGCTTCAAAAACAACTTTGCCGTCACTGGCTTTAATTAAAACGCCCGACATAACAGGCAAAGTTGAGTTTGTAGAAATTGCTGATACAGCAAAAGAAAGCGCATTCGTTAGTTCTTCTTTAGCAAGTGTAAATTTCATTGATTCCTCCAAATTTCGTTTAATTCATTATATATTCCATGAATTCAAAACCTCAAAATTCAAGAAATTCCAAGCCACTGAAATCTTGAATTCAAGCATGAATTTCGGCAGAATTTATTCATTTATCAACAATTTCACCAAACGTATTTGTTGATACTGTTAAAAACTCTTGAAAAAATGTTAATTAGTGCCTCCAAAATTAAGTTTTAGTAGCAAAACTTCACAAATTGTTGAAGAATTGATGATTTATTTCGGTTAATAATTTCAATCTCTTAATTACATAAACATGCCTTGTTACTGGCTGTTTAATAATAAGTTACAGCTTGTTCCCTAAAAATCTAGAGCTGCCACAATTCATCTACCGCTCAACTGTGTCACAGAAGAAAATTCCCAGTGTTAGGGGTTGTCATAGAAGACGAAACGAACTTTGTTAACTACAAGACCAAATAAATTCAGTAATTTCAACTCTTAAAATTCAGTTATTCACAATCTATGAATAAATTGTTGAAAACTGTATTTCCGCTTAAGGAAAATTCAATTATTTCTGAATTTTTAGAATTCAAGTTTAAAATACAAGATGATGAATTTAGATAGCGAACAACAGACTCAAAACACAACATTTGCCAATCCTGAAATTCAGGAATGCGTCGTGCTAAATCCTGCACGCGTTGCAGTTTATGACGATTTCAAATCGAGCCCAAGAATTATTGAAGTTCAGCCTCAAGATCCAAAGGATTTTATTGGCGAACTTGGAGCTTTAATTTATAAAGAATCCCAGCAGGCAGGCGGCACTATTGCCTACAGCGTAATCAAACAAATCACAGAAAATTTAATCCATGCCCAGTTCAAGGAGATTGTGATTTCAATTTTCCCTGGCGGAAAAGAAATTCGATTCACTGATCAAGGCCCTGGAATCATTAATAAAGATGACGTGTTGCGCCCGGGTTTTTCCACTGCGACCCGCGAAATGAAACAATACATCGACGGAGTTGGTTCTGGTCTTCCAATTGCAAAGGAATATCTAGAAGCAAACAATGGAGAAATCACGATTGAAAACAACCTCGTTAACGGAGCTGTTATTACCTTAAAAGAACACACAGAAGAAAAAATTCCAGCTCCAGTAATTAAACCTGCGGCCATAAACGTGCCTTCATTTACTAACTTCATCGCTCAAGACATCACCCAGCGACAAATTCAAATTCTTGAATATTTATTTGATGGCCAATTAGCTGGAAACAATGAGATTGCTGAGAATTTAGGTATTCCTCAATCGAGCGTTTATAACGACTTAAGAAAGCTACAGGACCTAAAGTACGTCGAAAAAGTTGGCAAAAAAAGAATAATCACAGCGCTTGGTCGACAAGTGATTGACCAGCTAAAACAAAACGCATAGGCGAGTTATTAACAATGATATAATCGTTATCCACAATTACGGAGGCGATTATGAACCAAGTTGTACTTCTACAAAACTGGTCGAATGTTTGCGAAACAATCCATAACAACAATCTCGCAGATTGGGCACAATTTTCATCAGTAAAAGATAAACTCGTTCCTCAGGCGATGAGTGATGGTTTTTTGTTGTTAACAATTGATACTGAATTTCTGCGTCGCTGGACTATAGATAACTTCCAAAACTCCATTCAAACTGCGCTTTTTCTGATTTTTAATAAGGAATATTTTGTGCAGATTGAACTCGACAGCACGCCATATTGCCCACCTAACACTCAACAAACTCAACAAGCCAATCAAAATGAAAACCCACTTCAAAATCAAGGGATTCCAACTTCTACATTTAATGAAGGTAACATTCAAAAGAATGAATTCATTCCTGTAGCAGGCGTAACTCCAGTTTTTAACCAACCTCAAGCAGGGGTAGCTTCAAATGTGGCCCGCGAAGCTACTCAACCACAATTAAACAACCCTCAAGCAGCAATGAATCCTATGCAGGAAGCAGCTGTAGTAGCGCCAATCACTCAACAACCAGTAAACGTGGCTAATTTTAGTTGCGAAGCGGTTCAAGAAGAACCAATCCCAGCTACATCAATTGCTCCTAGCCTCACATTTGAGTCATTTGTTATCGGTGACTCAAACCGCATGGCCTACTCAATGGCAGTTCAAGTTGCAGAAAACCCAGGCGACAAGGTCCTAAACCCGCTGTTTATTTATGGAAAAAGCGGCCTTGGAAAAACTCATCTTTTGCGCGCAATTCAAAACTACGTTTTAGAAACGCGACCTTCTGCAAAAGTGATTTATGTTGACACAAATGACCTGGTAAATGACTACACTCAAGCAGCAGCAGAACATGATCGCCAGAAATTGAGCTTCAGTAACTTTAGAAAAAAGTATGAAGAAGCCGACCTTCTTCTCATCGACGACGTTCAGTTTTTGCAGGGTAAAAAACAAACGCTTGACAACGTTTTCCAGATTCTAAACAACCTTGTAACTAGTGGAAAACAGATTGTTTTTTCTGCAGACCGCGCACCAAAAGTAATTGATATCGATGAACGCTACACTTCGAGATTTTTACAAGGTGGAACATGTGACATTCAGCCACCTGAGCTCGAGACAAAAATTGCAATTATTAAGTCCTACATCAAGGAATATAACAGTCAGTCACTAAATGACCACCTTTGGATTCCTGAAGACATCATCACATTTATTGCCCAGTGTTCCGGCTCAAACATCCGTGAGCTCAAAGGTGCAATCACGATGATTATTTATAAATATTCTTTCGCTGGCGAAGACATTGATAAAGAAGAATTGAAGCACACGCTTTTAAATCACTTCACTTCAATCAAAACGAACATCACAGTGGAAGACATCCAAAAAATCATTGAAGATTACTACAAAATTACTCATGCCGACCTAGTTGGAAAGTCACGTGCTCAAAACATTGCAAAGCCAAGACAAATCGCTTTTTATCTTTGCAGAACAGTGCTGGACCTTCCCTACGAAACACTGGGTAAAAAATTCAATAACCACCACTCAACAGTTCTTTATGGAGTGAATAAAATAGAACAAGAGTTAATGCGCAACCGTGAATTGGCAGAAGAAATTGAGGTGCTAAAAAAACTCATCCAGGACCTATAGTCTCAAAAGCTGTTAATAGCGGCTACAAATTACTCGAACATAATGAATAGAAAAAAACTATTCTTACTGTTGTAAAAGAATGAGTTATTAACGAACTAACAGAGCTTATTAATACTAATAACTTAAATTAAAAAGAAAATTTACTACATGTTGTATAGGTAGAGAGAAAAAAATCCCTGCAAAGATACAATTTTTTAGCTATAATAATCAGTTCCTGTGAATTTATTGGAGGAATAATGAAAAGAACATATCAACCAAATACAAGAAAAAGAGCAAAATGCCACGGCTTTAGATCAAGAATGTCAACAAAAGCTGGTCAGAAGGTACTTTCAAGACGTCGTGCTAAGGGACGCAAAGTTTTAAGTGTTTAAAACAATAAAGAAAAGTGATGAAATTTCTGAACTTTTTAAAGTCGGAAAACTTGTTTCATTTCGTCACTTTTCGATTTTTTATGTTGACTCGGAAGAGTCAAAAATTGCCTTTATAGCAGGCAAAAAGCTTGGAAATTCTGTAAAACGAAACTACTTAAAACGTAAGCTGCGAAGAGTTTATATTGAAAATCAGGCATGGTTTGCTGGTAAAAAAGCAATCATAGTTGCAAAATATAAACTCCTTGCTGCTGACGATCAAGATGTAGACAGGGATTTTAAGAGGGTAACGAGACGTTCGTTTGAAGAGTCTGGGAAAAAAGATAGCAATCCTGGTAATTAGGTTCTATCAAGTGGCAATTTCACCACTATTTCCATCCTGTTGTCGTTTTACACCGTCTTGTTCCGAATATGCCAAAATTGCAATTGAACGCTTCGGTTTAAAAGAAGGCGGAAAACTCGCTATTAAACGAATTAGCAAATGTAGGCCGCATTCAGACTATGGGTATGACCCAGTGCCTGAAAGACTTTAAGGAATAGTTATGTGGGAAGCCATACTCCAGGGTATATTCGGTTTAGTTCAATTTTTCTATAACATTTGTGGTGACTGGGGTCTTTCGATCATCATCATCACAATCATCTTCAGATTACTTGTTGCTCCTTTGATGCACAAGCAGGCTAAATCAAGCTACACAATGCAGAAGATTCAGCCAAAGATGAATGAAATCCAAGAGAAGTACAAAAACGACCAGGTTCGTCTTTCTCAGGAAATGCAGAAGATTTACGCTGAGGCACACTTCAACCCTCTTGCTGGTTGTGTTCCAATGCTCATTCAGATGCCTATCTTCATCGCATTGTTCCAGGTGTTGAGAAACATCCAAAACTACATCACAGGTGACACTTCGCACATTTGCTTCTACCAAATCGTCCCTGACCTGGTAAAAAACCCTTCACAGGCATTTGGGGAAGGTGTTCTTCAATTTCTTCCATACCTGATTTTGATCATCATTTTTGCTGGTGCAACCTTCTTCCCAATGGTTCAACAGCAACTCAAAAATAAAGACAATCCACAGGGCAGACAAACACTAATTATGGCTGCAGTTATGTCGGTCATGATGGTGTTCATTGCTTGGACATCACCTGCAGGCGTTCTTCTTTTCTGGGGCGTCTCTTCACTCATCGGCATTGCTCAAAACCAATTCACAATGAGCCGTTGCCGTCGTCAAGATGCGCAAAAAGAAGAGGAATACCTTGAGAACGCTCATCCATATGACGTTGATGTCACAAGAAAAGTTAAAAAGGCACGCCCTAAGAAGAAAAGTAAATAAGAGGCTGTTAATGGAATTTAGAACTGAAGTTTCTGAAGAAGAACTTGATAATATTGCCGACGCATCAATCGAAACAGTAAAAGAAATTTCACAATATTTCGAGCTTGGTGAAATTGAAGTAAATGAATATGAAGGCGATGAAGGTGAGTTAATTCTTGACCTTGATGGCGAAGACCTCAGCGTCTTGATTGGTCGTCATGGATCAACAATTCAATCGTTCCAACAAATGGTTTCACTCATCACTTCGAAGAAACTTGGTTATAAATACCCTGTAACAATCGATGTTCATGGTTACAAAGGTCGCCAAAAGAACAAGCTCGAGGACCTTGCCTACAAAATGGCAAACAAGGCGCTCAACCAAAACAGAAAAGTTAGCCTTCGTCCAATGAGCCCCTACGACCGTCGAATCATTCACATGGCTCTCGCCGATGAAAAAGAAGTTGAAACTTTTTCAGAGGGAGAAGGTCACGATAGACACGTGGTAATTCGTCCAATTCAGTACTAACGGTCATCAAAATACAACCTTTAAAAGCACTCTATAATGGGTGCTTTTTTATATTCACTGTTATACTAAGTCTTGTAGATTAAAGTGAAGGAACCAAAAATGAACTCGTCTTTAAAACCTGCCGGTCAAACTAAAATCATCGCAATTTTGAATCAAAAAGGTGGAGTTGGTAAGTCAACAACTGCCATCAATCTTTCCGCTGCGCTTGGTCAGTTGGGTAAAAGAGTTTTGCTCATCGATTTAGACCCTCAAGGCAATTCAACGAGCGGAATTGGAATTGAAAAGCGCGAAGTAAATCAATGCATCTACGACGTGCTTTTGAATGATGCCGACATTAAAGACGTGATTATTCCTAACGTTTGTGAAAACGTTGATGTTGTTCCTGCAACTATTAATCTTGCTGGCGCCGAGGTTGAGCTTGTTTCTGAGATTGCTCGTGAAAATCGACTCAAAAGCAAAGCTGGAGCGCTGCGCGGTTTTTATGACTACATTTTTGTTGATTGTCCCCCATCGCTTGGACTTTTAACAATTAACGCACTTGTCGCTGCCGACAAACTTCTCATTCCAATTCAATGTGAGTTCTACGCTTTGGAAGGTGTTACAAAACTTCTCGACTCAATGAAGAGAGTTAAGGATTACCTGAACCCTTCACTTGATATTCTTGGTGTTGTTCTCACAATGTTTGACGGAAGACAACTTCTCGCAAAGCAGGTTGTGGAAGAGGTTAGAAATTATTTCGGCAAAGTGATGTTCGATGTGATTATTCCAAGGAACGTCAAAATAGCAGAGGCTCCTGGATACGCACAACCAATTACAGATTACGCTCCAACTTCAAAAGGAGCAATTGCATACATGGAATTAGCAAAAGAGGTGATTGCTCGTGGCTAAAGAAAATAAAAGTGGCCTGGGAAGAGGCCTTTCAAATCTTCTTGGAACATACGCTGAGGATAAAAATAACATTGACCCGCTGATTAAACCAACCGGTGAAAGCACAATAGTTAAAGAAGTGACTTCGGAAGATGACTACAAGGTAGTTTCTCGCGAAGCTTCAAAACCAACGCCCGCTACATCAAAAATTAGCGAGCGACCTGAAGTTCAAGAAGCTCGTTTCAACACTGGCTCAATTCCACGAGTTCATGTTCCTGGAACCATTGGTTCGATGCCTCCAGTTGAAGCAGCACCACAAGAAACAGCTACTGAGAAAAAAGAAGAAACTGTCGTTAACACCGAAAGCAAAGAGAAGCTCCAGGAAATTCCAGTTGATCTCATTGAGCCTAATCCTGACCAACCAAGAACTAACTTCGACGAGAATAAACTTCAAGAACTCGCCCACTCAATCAAAGATCAAGGAGTTCTTCAACCAATCGTTCTTCGCAAGAAGGGTTCTAAATATCAAATCATCGCTGGCGAGAGAAGATGGCAGGCTTCAAGAATTGCTGGAAAGAAAACTATTCCTGCAACTGTGATTGAAGCAAATGATACAAAAGCTCTCGAGCTTGCTTTAATTGAGAATATTCAGCGTGACGACTTGAATCCAATAGAAGAGGCCTACACCTACAAACGCCTCATGGATAAATTGAACTACACCCAAGCAGAACTTGCTAAAGCTGTTGCAAAAGGGCGCTCAACTGTTGCAAACGCAATTCGTCTTCTTGATCTTCCAGAAAAAGCTCAAGAGGCAATGTTTAACAACCAAATTTCTGCTGGTCATGCTCGCGCGGTTCTTTCTGTTCCAAATCAAAAAGGTCGCGACAAGCTCACTCAGAAAATCATTGATGAAAAGCTAACAGTTCGCGAAGCTGAAAGCCTTGCAAGACTTCTTTCAATTGATCCAGCTTCTAGAGTTAAGTCAGGAAGCACTTCGCAAATTCCTGCTGCCTACACAGCAATGGCTAAATCACTCAAGGAAGTTCTTGGTACAAACGTAAAAGTTAAAAAAGGCAAGAGCGACAACAAACTTGAAATTTCATTTAACTCCGAAGAAGAGCTGAGAAAGATTTACGAGAAGCTTTCCGAAGAATAGGTTCTCGTAAAATAAAAGAAACGTAAAGCGGCGATTTGTTCGTCGCTTTTTTATTTCACTGCGCTAGTGTTTCACGTGAAACATCAGTTAGTCTCAAAGGTTTTCATTTTTTAGAATTTCTAAGATCTTAAGAACTACACTCAACTCGTAAGATTATTATTCCATGTGATTCCCGCGAAACAAAATCAATTGGAATTTACGTACGTGTTTCACGTGAAACAACTCCAGTCGGACTCGATGTTTCGTGTTTCACGTGAAACAAATTTTCTCTGGCACAGTGCAAGTTTTTTAATAAAGAATTAGCGCTAGTTGATTGGCTAAAGTGTTTCACGTGAAACAGAATTTTCCTGTAGAAGTACGTAGATTTTTAATAAAGAATTAGAGCTAGTTGATTAGAGGAGTGTTTCACGTGAAACATCGATTGTTATAGTCTCAGAGAAAATGTTTCATGTGAAACATTGTTTTGATTCAATGTTTAGATTGTTTCACGTGAAACAAATCAACAAGCATTGGTCTCCAAGGAGTGTTTCACGTGAAACGTTTTTTTCTTGTAGCTGGTTTTTTCTCGCTTTGCTTCGTTAATTGAGAAACAAGTTTTCATCTAAAGCGCAAGCTACAACTACAATTAAGAGAGCTAAATTTACAAATTCTGTCTGACGACAATTTTAGTTAGGAAATCAAATGGATAACTACTTTGGAAAATATGTGAGAGGTTTTGCTGTAAATTCAGAGCAAGCAGCGAAGCTTATGAACGCCGATAACATTATTGGTGACATCTATAAAGTTAAATGCGAGATGGTGGACGGAAAACATCGCGCTGTTGTTTTAAACCGTTTCGGTGAGACTCCAGTATTTTTTGATTCTGGAACTTCTCGCGAGATTGCAATCAATCAAGCCAAGGGTTTTATGACCTATGCGATTTTAACTCTTGTCGGTTTCACTACAAAACGTTCGGAAGAGGAAGAAGATTCTTCTGAAAATTATTGGGCAGAATTCGCTGT
>JAUMVS010000002.1:12434-21158 GCA_030530045.1 Phoenicibacter congonensis | reverse complement strand
AACGTTCGGAAGAGGAAGAAGATTCTTCTGAAAATTATTGGGCAGAATTCGCTGTCATTTCTTTTCCAGATTTTGAGAAGGAAGCCTTCACTCGATTTGTAGAAACTATTTCAAAATCGGTCAAAAAGAACAGAAGACCAGAAGTAGCGTTAAGTGAAGAAGATGTACAAAAGGTAATCTCAAGCAACGGCGATTACTTACCGACTGCAACTCATCCAAAACCTGAGAAAGTTAAAGGTCAAGTTTTAATGAAGTCTCGTGTCAGCTTGACCGACATGATGGTTGAAGAAGGAAGAAAGAAAAATCCAGGCTGCTACATTTTTGGTTGGCTTTTCCTTCTAGCCTTTGTGGCTCTTGTGATTCTGCTGTTAAAAACAATCCTTGGTCTTTAAAGGAATCAGAAAGCGCGTTACTTCCAGATTCGGTTTTTTAAAAGAAAGCATCAAGCTTCAAATTTAGAAAGATTTTTAAATGAGTAAAGAAATAAAAAATGATGACATCTTCGAATTGAGTTTTGAAGAGGTTCAATCTTTGATAGAAGAAGTTGGTGAGAAAAAGTTTAGAGCCAAACAGGTTTATGAATGGCTTCACAATCATCCAATTTCTTCCTATGACGACATGAATAATGTTCCAAAATCGTTGCGTCAAAAATTAAGTGAAAAATATCCAATGGATGCTTTGGAAATTCGCGACATTCAAGAATCAGTCGACGGAACTAAGAAATATCTTTTCAACCTCAAAGATGGAAATGTGGTTGAGTCGGTTTTGATTCCTAATAGCGATGGACGCATCACTGCTTGTATTTCAACTCAAGTTGGTTGTTCGATGAATTGCGCTTTTTGCGCGACTGGATCTCAGGGGCTCACAAGAAATCTTTCTGCTCAAGAAATTGTGTTTCAATTAGCGCAGATGACAAAAGATTCTGGAGAGAGATTTAGCAACGTTGTTGTGATGGGTCAAGGCGAGCCATTTTTGAATTACGACAACACACTAAAAGCAATTAGACAATTTAATTCTGATGAAGCGTATAAAATCGCTGCTCGAAAAATCACAGTTTCAACATGTGGAATTATTGATGGAATTGAAAAATTTTTGGAAGAGCCCGAACAATTTGGCCTCGCAATTTCGCTTCATAGCGCCGTTCAGGCAACAAGGAATGTAATAATGCCAAAAACGAAAAACATGCCTTTAAATTCGCTCTCAGCGGCTATTTCCGATTACATCGAAAAATCGAATCGCCGAGTGACGCTAGAATACATGCTTTTGAAGGATGTTAACGATGATGACGCACATTTGGCTGCATTGATTGATTTTTGCAATCATCCTTTGCTTCATATCAACCTTTTGCAATTTAACGAAGTCGATTCCTGCGAATTTAAATCGGCGGGAATGCCGGTGTTGAAACACTTCGAAAATGAGTTAACCAAAAACGGTGTGCCGTGCTCAATCCGTTGCTCTAAAGGTTCCGACATTGACGGTGCATGCGGGCAGCTCGCGAATAAGACAAAAGTTGCGTTTAACTAAGCATAATTTATTTACTTTTATAAATGGTTAAAATTAGAGTATTGTTCTTATCACTAACCTAATTTCTTTGGAGGTTAAAAATGCAAAAACTCACTGCTGCTGACGTTCGCGTGCCTATGGACGTTCCTGCGGATTCGAGAGAAACCTACGTTTCAAACTACTTGAAAGCAACACGCGAAACTGGTCGTTTGATGCTTTTTGCTTGCGACCAAAAAGTCGAGCACATGAATAAAGATTTCTACGGCGAGGGAATTGACATCGCCGACTGCGAGCCAGAGCACCTTTTCGAGATTGGTAAAAATGGAGTTATTGGTGTTCTTGCTGGTCAGCGCGGCCTCGTTGCACAGTATGCTGCTGATTATCCAGAGCTCAACTACCTGGTAAAAATGAACAGCAAAACTAACCTCGTTAAAACTTCACAAGAGGATCCATACTCACCACAGCTCACCGACCTCGAAGCTGTTCTTCAACTTCGCGAAAACGGCGTAAACGTTGTTGGACTTGGCTACACGATTTATCTCGGCAGCGAATATGAAGCAACAATGATGGCAGAAGCTGGTCAACTCATCGCTCAGGCTCATGAGTGCGGCCTTCTTGTTGTTCTTTGGATTTATCCACGCGGCAAAGCTGTCACAGCTGAGAAAGAGCCTGACCTCATCGCAGGTGCAGCTGGTGTTGCTCTTTGTCTTGGCGCTGACTTTGTTAAAGTTAACCCTCCAAAGCCAGAAGATGGTTCTGCTCCTGCAGAAGCTCTCGCAATTGCTGCAAAAGCAGCTGGCAGAACTGGTCTTGTTTGCGCAGGTGGCGGCACTGTTGATGCAAAAACATTCCTCACTCAGCTCCACGACCAAATTCACATTGGTGGCGCTTGCGGTAATGCAACAGGCAGAAACATTCACCAGCGTTCTCTCGACGAAGCAGTTCGTCTAACAAAGGCAATTTCTGCAATTACTCTTGCTGACCAATCAGTAGAGGAAGCACTCGCAGTATTTAACGGCGAGAAAGATTTCTCCTACTCAGACATCTAAACTTTTAAATAAATAAAACTTAAAAGGCGACTTCTGTCGCCTTTTTTATTTCCCCGAGATTTCGCGGCGGGTCATATATTCGTTTGGCTCTGGTCGACTTTTTCTATTCTCCCTTGACCGAGGCAGAGAAATAAAGTTTCTATTTTTATAGGTTGGAAAAGGGGAACGATGATGTCTTTAAAAGTTTCAATGTTCCGGCTGGTGCATATGTTCGCGCAGGCGACTTATGAGAGCGAAGCTCTCATCCGGAGCCAAGCGAATATATGACCTGCCGTAGAACTCAACCGGTTAAATACAGGGAGAAAGACAAATTTTTTAAACAAAACGGGAATTTGTGTAAAATAAAGTTAATTTCTGTATTTTCTCTGCTGAGGGATTTCTTTTCTGCTCTGAGGAATTGAGTTTTGACCAAGGAGCTAGTCATGGACGAACAGAAGCATGAGCTAATCGCTCAAGTTAAGCAATTGCGTGAAAAAATTGTCGAGCTCGTTATGGAACGAGAAGATATTCTTTTGCAGAAAAACCCTGCTATCGAGGCTGACTACATGGTTAAAGTCGGTGCCTACGAAGTGAAGCTTGCTGAGGCAGAACTTGCCGCACGTCGTGCGAAGCGCAGGCTGGCAATATGTCAGGCACAAGCTAATGCAGGCAAAAACATCAAAGAACTAGAAATCGAAGAAGAGCTCGATGCTGAGCTTGAAGAGTGGATGGTAAACATCCAGCAAAAACAAATGCAGGTGTTTTCCCTGCTAGACCGCCGTTCTTCGTCATATGCAATGGCGGCAACCGATTCCAAGAAATTAAAAACTCTCTATCGCAAACTTTGCAAAAGATTACATCCTGACTTAATTCCGCTTCTTTCTGATCAAGAGAAAAACCTGTTTTCGGGAATTCAAAAGGCCTATGAGCGCGGCGATGTTACCTCCCTTGAAGCCTATCTTTGGGTGCTTGACGAAGCGGAAGACATTGATGATGAACGCAAGGATGTTGAGGAACTCACAGCAGAAGTTGCCCTGCTAGAGGCGCAAGTTTCAGTGCAAGAAGAGATGCTTTTGCAAGTAAAATCTTCCTACCCTTTCAACTTGCTCGACAAGTTGTCTAATGCTAACTGGGTTTTTGAAACGGTGCAAGATTTGAAGCGTCGCACAATTGAATTCGAAAACGCACGTCAGGCATACGACGTAAAAACCGGCGAAGTAATCAAGCACGCTTAAGCGGCGGAACAATTCTGGAGTAAATCATGGACACAGGAATAACTACATACAAAACCGATGACGCACTATCGACTCTTCTGAATAATAACAAGTTTGGAATTTCTGATTTTTCTAAGCCTTTTGCTGGGGAAATTTTGCTTTTTTCTGAAGCACGTGTCGCTGGCACTAAAAACGTTTTCAACATCGATGAGATTGTCGATGAACTTGAGTGTGGGCAACGAGTGAAATTGCAGCGTGACCCTCACAACTTGGGTGACAAGTGGGCTGTCAAGATTTTTGATAGTAAAGGGAGAACGGTTGGTTATCTTTCGAGCGACTGCAGCGAAGTAGTCTCGCGCCTTCTTGGCGCCGGGAAATCGCTTTTCGCCAATGTCAGCAATTTGCAGGTGCGCTCGGGCTGGCATCTGATTGAGCTAGAGGTTTATCTCGATGACTAAGTGGATTGACCCAGGCGACGTTAGTAAATATGAACTGAAACGAATAGAGTCGTCGCCTTCTTTCATGCCTGCCTGGGCAGAAAATAACGAAAAGGGCTTGATGGAGGTGACAATTTCTGAGCCGGTTCGCAATTGCATGAACGGCGAATACCTCGGGCGCGAGTACATCGACTATTATCCTCGCGACTTTTTGATGCCTGGCGAAAATGTGTGCGGGCCTGTTGTTGCGCTCAATGCTGCCTACAAGTTTTATAACGAGGGTCTTTATTGCGTTGATGAGTCGATGAAGGAAATTAGAATCGGCTGTTTTCGTTCAACTGAGCTTTTAATGTTGCACGCGGCGCTTTATGGCGAGTGGGAAGGTCAAAATTATGCCTGGTTGACGCTTGGTTATTTGTATGAATATAACCGAACGGAAGGCAACTTGTGGCCAATGTGGATGAATGAAATTCCGACTAGCTATCATCCAGTTCTGCAGATGATCGACCACAATGATCGCGCCTATACTTGCTACAAGCTTTCGATGGAAGGCGGCAACATTGAAGGCATGTACAAATTTGCTGACTGCCTGCGCTGGGGAAAGGGCTGCAAAATCGATGTAAATCGTGCATTTGAGCTTTATGCGGAAGTGTGGGAAAAGTGCCAAAATAGTGCTGCCTATATTTTGGGAAGCTGTGCCTATCGCCTGGCTTCGTGTTATGAAGACGGGGAAGGTTGCGTTCGCGATGTTGAAAAGGCAAAAGCGTTCTATGAGCGGGCAATTGTTTGGTTTGAGATTGAGATGAACGATTCAACGCTTTATGCAAAAAATCTTGAGCGCTGCAAAAAAGGACTCGCCCGCGTAAATCAGGAGCTTGGCCTTTAATTTATAGGTGTTTCGTTAGTGATTTATCTAGCTTTAATTAGTTGACGTTCCGGGCGCCATGGGTGCGGTTATCGTTGGCGTTTCCGCTTCTGCATCAATAAATTAGAAAGTGCGACTAGAAGATTAGGCAACTTTTTGTGTTTGGCTCCCTCTGTATTGTCATTTCTGCGTGAAGTGCTGAGAAAGCGCGTTTGGCAACTTCTGTATCTCCTTTGAGCGGCGGTAATTCCGTTATAATCTATCTGTTATTTGCCCAGGCATTTTGTTCTTCTGGGCGTTCGTTTCAAAGGGGAGGGCAATGAGTAAATTATTGCGTTTGATTGGCAACCGCCTCATTTGGCTGCCTGTCATGATTATCGGCGTTACCGTCCTCGTGTTCTTTATCATGTCGCTTTCACCAATTGACCCGGCCTATTCTGTTTTGGGCGAGAATGCGACCGAGGCGCAGGCTGCAGCCTACCGCGCAGAACATGGTCTTGACCAGCCGATTGTTGTTCAGTACATCAACTTTATGATTGGAATGTTCCACGGCGACCTAGGAACCTACGGCGCTAGCAACGCAAGCGTTACCGAGCAAGTCATGAGGGCTCTGCCAATCACTTTGCAGCTCACGTTCATGGGTCTCATCATCGGCGTTGTTGCTGCTGTTATTCTTGGCGTAATTTCGGCGCTTTATCGCGACCGTTGGCCTGACCAAATCATCCGCGTGTTCTCGATTGCCTGCATCGCGACGCCATCCTTCTGGCTCGCTGTTTTGCTGATTTTGCAATTCCAAGGATCACTGCCTGTAGCAGGGAAACTTCCTGACTTCTCGACTGACTTTAGCGGGTGGTTCATGCGAATGCTTCTGCCGTCAATCTCACTCGGCGTCCCAGTTGCTGGCCAGCTCACCCGTGTTGTGAGAACTTCGATGGTCGAAGAACTCGACAAAGACTACGTCAGAACCGCACGCGGCGCTGGCATCCCCTATTCAGTCGTTGTTGCTCGCAACGTTTTGCGCAACGCACTCATCACACCTGTCACTGTTCTTGGCCTGCGCATCGGCTACCTCATCGGCGGCGCGGTCATCATCGAGGTCATTTTCAACCTCCCTGGCATGGGCATGACAATCGTTTCCGCAATTCAATCAAACTATATTTACCTGGTACAAGGCGTAGTTTTGACAGTTGCAATCGCATTTATTTTGATTAACATCGTGGTCGACATGCTCTACATCTTGATCGACCCAAGAATTAGGAGTATTTAGCATGGCGGAATTGAAGAAAACTAAAATCGCAGATGCTGAAACTTCCAAAGCTCCTGAGGCATCACTTCGCGGAAACAAAACTAACAAGCTTTCCGCCGGAAAAGTCGCGCTGAGAAGATGGAGCGCGATGAGCATTGGCGCGAGAATTTCTCTCGTCGTGCTCGCACTTGTCGTGCTGACTGCAATTTTCGCTAACTTCTTGGCACCAATGTCGCCATACGAAATTTTCACTGCACGCCAAGCTCCTGATTCGACGTTCCTGTTTGGCACCGACGACAAAGGACGCGACGTTTTGTCGAGAATGATGTACGGCGCGAGATATTCGCTCGTCATCGGCCTTGGCGCAACAACGTTCGCGCTTGTGTTCGGCTCAATCATTGGCTCAATCGCAGCGGTTGTTCGCCCATGGCTGTCGAACCTCATCATGAGAATTCTCGACATCATCATGTCGTTCCCTGGAATCGCTCTTGCTGCAACTTTCGTTATCGTTTTCGGCAACAGCCTTCCATCGCTCATTTTTGCAATCGGCTTCCTCTATATTCCACAGCTTGCAAGAATCGTGCGTGCGAACGTCATCAGTGAATACAACCAAGACTATGTTCGCGCCGTTGTTGTTTCGGGTGCGCGTGCGCCATACATCCTGTTCAAGCACGTCATTCGCAACTGCATCGCGCCAGTTCTCGTTTTCACGATCGTTCTTGTTGCTGACGCTATCGTTTTTGAGGCTTCGCTTTCGTTCATCAGCGCTGGCATTCCTGAGCCAACCCCAACATGGGGCAACATTTTGGCTGATGCTCGCGGCGGCGTTCTTGCAGGCCAGTGGTGGCAGGCAATGTTCCCAGGCCTCGCAATCATGATTACTGTTCTTTGCCTAAACATCTTCAGCGAGGGCATCACCGACGCAATGGCTGCTCCGACTAAAGCTCCTGTTGCGAAGGGTGACGACAAACTCGATTCCGACCGTGAGGCTGACCGCTTCGTTTCTGATCCAAAGCTTGCTTACGCTGCTCAAAAAGAAATGCTCGAGTCGCGCTTGGCTGCTTTGAAGGAAATGGAAGACAGAAGAACCGACCGCTTCACTGCGAAGACTGACGTTCCACCTGTTCTTGAGGTAAAAGACCTTTGCATTCGCTTCCCACGTCATGGAGATGTGAATGTTGTTGACCACCTGAGCTTTGTAGTTCGCCCACGTCAGACAATGGGTCTCGTTGGTGAGTCTGGCTGCGGCAAGTCGATCACATCGCTTGCAATCATGGGACTGCTCGACCGCAAAGCAAATATCACTGGCGAGGTTATTTATAACGGCCAGAATCTTCTGACATTGAATGACCGCGAGATGAATGAACTTCGCGGAAAAGAAATCGCAATGATTTATCAAGATGCGCTTTCGTCACTTAACCCTTCGATGACAATCAAGGCGCAGATGAAGCAGCTCACTAAGCGCGGCGGCACTCGCACAGCAGAAGAGTTGCTGACACTCGTTGGCCTCGACCCAGAGCGCACGCTTGGATCCTATCCACACGAGCTTTCTGGCGGACAGCGTCAGCGTGTCCTCATTGCTATGGCGCTCACTCGTGACCCGAAAGTTGTCATCGCCGACGAGCCAACAACCGCTCTTGACGTTACCGTTCAGAAGCAGGTCATCGCACTTCTCAACAAGCTGCAAAAAGAACTCGGCTTTGCAATGGTTTTCGTTTCACACGACTTGGCGCTCGTTGCTGAGGTTGCAAACTCGATTACTGTTATGTACGCTGGACAAATCGTTGAGCAGGGCCCTGTCATCGACATCCTCACTCATCCAATTCACGAATACACCCGCGGCCTGCTCGGCTCGGTTCTTTCAATCGAGGCTGGCGGCGACCGCTTGCATCAGGTTCCTGGTTCTGTTCCTTCGCCGAAGGACTTCCCTGAGGGCGACCGCTTTAGACCTCGCTCGAGCCACCCTGACAAAGTTTCGCCAATTCCTCCAATGCTCAAGAACATTGAAGGCACCGACCATTACTATGCGGAACTGCCTGACTCTGAACTGAAGCGCATGGGAATTGAGCCCTACCGCGTGAATGTTGAGATTGCCAAGCATGACGCTGAGGTCGCGAAAGGGGGCGACGATGACTAACGAAAACACATCGGTTGTCACTGAAACTTCAGAGCAGACGCCAATTATTTTCCTCGATAACATCTCGGTTGACTTCAAGTCGAGAACGGGCTCGCTGTTCAATCCAAAGATTGTGCACGCCGTCAAGGACCTCACAATCAAGCTCATGCCTGGCGAGACGATTGGCATCGTGGGCGAGTCCGGTTGTGGAAAATCCACTACTGCGAACGTCATGTGCGGCCTGCAGTCGCCGACCCGCGGCAAGGTCTTCTTCAAGGGTAAGGATGTCACGCACAGAACAGCCAACGACCGCAA
>JAUMVS010000002.1:0-12334 GCA_030530045.1 Phoenicibacter congonensis | reverse complement strand
CTCAAGAAAGACCTCGGCCTTGCGATGGTGTTCATTTCGCACGACATCCAAACTGTTCGCTACATTTCTGACAGAATTGTCGTTATGAATAAAGGACAAATGGTTGAGACTGGCCCTGCAAAAGAAGTTATGGCTAACCCACAAGACGACTACACGAAGCTCTTGCTCGGTGCTGCTCCTTCGCTTTTGCATCCCGATGCGTCAGTGCTGAAATAAGAATTAGCTTAAACGTGTTTGAGCCCCTGATTCTTTTTAAGAATTAGGGGTTTTTTTATTGCGGCGGGCTTTGAAGAAGTCGCTTAAGAGTTTGGCGCATTCCACTTCGAGAACACCACCTGTGACCTCGAAGTTGTGGTTCAGGCGTTCATCATCTGCGATGTTATAGAGAGTTGAGAGAGCGCCTGCTTTTTGGTCGAAGGCGCCAAAAACACAGCGTGCAATGCGCGATTGATGCATGAGCCCCGAGCACATGATGCAAGGCTCAAGAGTTACATAAACTGTGCAACCAGAAAGGCGCCAAGCTTCAAGCTTTTTTGCAGCGTCTTCAATTGCAAGGAATTCCGCATGAGCTGAAGGGCTTTTTAGCTGCTCGCGCTTGTTGTGACCGCGAGCGATGACTTCGCCTGCTTCGTTTATGACGACAGCGCCAATTGGCACCTCGTCTTCTGCACCTGCTACAACCGCTTCCTCAATTGCAAGACGCATGTAATATTCGTCTGTCATCACTTCATTATTCATGCAATAGATTTTAAACTCTCATCGCCGCTTGCCGCACTCGCAATGCGCTTGGTAATTCGATTTACTTATTACCTTAACTCACTTGCTAGTGACAAATGGGGACGGAGGTAAATTTCCGCTCGTAAAAAGTGCTTGCTACACTGGCTTTTTTCGCGCATGTACATTCACCTCCGTCCCCAATTTGCACGCGAGTGCAGAAATTGTCATAAGTTTTTGCGTGCTAGAATTTGGACAGCAAAAACGGTTCATGAGGAAAGGAAGAAGAAAAATGAACTGCCTGAAATTATCAATGACAAAAATGAAGAAGACAATGAGCATAGCGATTGCCGTTTTGATTTGTTCTGTGCTCGCAATCTCGCTCGTGGGATGCTCAGGGAACAGCTCAAGCGGAACCAGCACCAAGGACAAGAGCAGCGAAGTCAAGGTTTGCTTCGTAGAGATTGTTGACAACGATGCATTCCAGACAATGATGGACGGCTTCAAAACTGGCATGGCTGACGCAGGCTACACCAATGTGACCTACGACGTGAAGAACGCACAGGGCGATTCTTCGACGCTGAACCAGATTGCAGCACAGCTCAAAAACAGCGACTACGACGTGATTGTTCCAATCGCAACACCACCTGCACAGGCTTGCGCGAACGCTGGCATTTCAACTCCAATGGTGTTCATGAGCGTCACCGACCCTGTTAACGCTGGCGTCACCACCACGCTCGACGCACCTGACAAGGGCATGACTGGCACCACAAACTTCGCCGACGTTGAGGCAATTTTCACAGCAGGCGAGGAGCTCAAGAGCGACCTTCTGAGCAAGCCAGTTGGCATCATTTACACTGCTAGCGACAGAAATGCGCAGGTCACAGCTGAGCAAGCTGCCGATTACCTCAAAGGCCGCGGCGTTGAGTATGAGATGAAGACAGTCCAGAACTCAAGCGAAGTTCAGCAAGTCGGACAAGCTCTTGCTTCTGAGTGCGGCAGCATCTATGTTCCAGCTGACTCAATCGTTCAAGTTGCAATGGCTCAGCTCACCGACGTAGCAACCAAGGCTGGCATCCCAGTTCTCGGCACCGACCCCGTCATGACCGAGACCGGCGCACTCGAGAGCGTCTCTTGCACAAACGACAACCTCGGCCAAGAGTCGGCAAAGCTCGCTATCCAGCTTCTCGAAGGCAAGCAGGTCAGCGAAGTTCCTGTAAATGTTCTTCCTTCAATCGACAAGTCGGTCAACAAGCAAACAGCTGAGGCTCTGGGCATCACAATCCCAACCGACAAAAACTTCAGAGTTATTGAATAATTAGCTCAAAAAATAAAGAACAAGCAGAAGAGCCGCTGGGCAACCGGCGGCTTTTTGTGTGTTGGAAAGCAGTTCAATTTAGGAAACAGCGTTTGCAGAAGACGTAGAGGAAAAATATTTTCAAATAGCTTGACGTACGTTCTTACGTACATTATCATAAACGTACGCTAAAATGTACGTAAAGGAGCAATCATGGGTTCAGTAACAGCAACTGCTGCGAGAAAAGACATTTATAATCTGATAGCCAGTGTTAATGAGAATTGCGCGCCAATTGCAATAACGACCAGCAAAGGAAAAGGTGCTGTTCTAATTGGAGAGGATGAATGGTCTGCGATTGAGGAGACGCTTTATCTCAATGGAATACCAGGAATGTCAGAATCTATTGTAGACGGAATGAAGACCCCGATTTCAGATTGTTTTAGTGAAGACGAACTGGAGTGGTAGGTTATGTGGAAGGTGGTTTTCACTAGACAAGCACTCAAGGACGCTAAGAAACTCAAAGCTGCTGGGCTAGATGCAAAGGCGAAGTCTTTGATAGAGGTTGTGAAGAAAGATCCTTTGGCTAACCCCCCAGCGTATGAGGCGTTGAGAGGAAATTTAGAGGGTTCTTTCTCCCGCAGAATAAATCTACAGCACAGGTTTGTTTACGAGGTGGTTCCTGGGATTTTTGAAGATAACGGTGTAGCATTCGACGGCATAGTTAAAGTGATCAGGATGTGGACACATTACGAGAAAATCTAGTTAGTTTCTTTGTTTTCGATTTTTCGGTTTATATCTTTACTTAATTAACATCCTCAATTTATTCGATGTTAAAGATGATTCGAGAAGCACAAATTGAGATTATCGACAACTTGGAATCATGCAAATCGAAATTAGATAGTCTTGATGCTGAAATTAAACAAATCGAAACCAAGCATGATTTAAAAGAAAAAGAACTGCAAATTGTCTACATCCTGTTGCAGCGTGAAGTGTTTGGCCTCTTTGGTGATGTTTCTCTTGCAGGAATGGCTTCACTTCTTGGTTTAAAAGAGCAGATGACAAGAAAGCACTTCGCTTCCCTTGAGAAGAAGGGCATTGTCGAGAAATTCAACAAGCGGAACCCTCTTTCGTTTGCGCTGACGGAAGGGTTTAAAGAAAGCCTGGGTTACTAGTCTAAGCTTGCTTGCAGCTTGAATGATGGGAAGGTGATAAATCCATGAGAGCGATGGGGGTAGAAGAAGCTGTCATAGCTTTCTATGCAATAATTTCGCATTTGGATTGGGAGTGCTCACCGATTGACCCGCGCACCGATTCAAAGGCAACTGTCCCAGCTTTAGCCAATGCCGCCTGCACTACTTTTTGCCTTGATGGTATGGCAATTTGGTCAATCCTCATATACTCCTCCTACTCAAACGGTTACGCAGTTGTGTAAAATTAAATTTACCCAGCTGTGTAAACGCTTTACTTCTTTTTAATCCTTCGCATGAATCCAATTAGCTGCTTTCTCTTGACGAATAGTAAACCCATAGCAACCGCAAAGGCACAAAATCTAGCAATCGGGTATGGGTATAGCAGGGTAAGACACAGGCCAAGTCCGATAAGACCCAATCCGGCACCACCAAGGAGGGCTGGGTTGAAAGGCGGCTCAATCCCCTTCCGTTTGAAAATCGCCCTCACATACACGAAGTGGCAAATTGCCATGAAAACATAGCACCCAAGTGTGGTGTAGGCCGCCGCTAGGAAGCCGAACAGCGAAATGAACACGAAGTTGAGTGCTACGTTGGTTGCACTTGCAACCAAAGATACGAACATGACGAACTTGTTCTTGTCGAAGTAGAACTCTATATTGCTCATCACCGTATAACAGAACGAGAAGACGAGGGTCTCAGCAATGGGGGCGAGCACGTACTACGCCTCAGCGTAGGTGTCTCCGCCGAAAAGCCAGATTACCTCGGGTGCGACCAGGATAAGCAGGAGCACTGGCACCACCGGGACGAGAATGACGAGTGAGGTTGCCTTGCCCAGCTTTTTATACTCGCAGGCCCCTAGCATCTCATACATCCAAGGCACTATCGCGTTGTTGATGCTGTTTGTCACAATCTTAAGCACGTTGCCCAAAGAGCAGGCGACGCTGTAGATAGCGGCGGCCGAGAAGCCTACCATTGCTTGAATCATAATGAGGTCGAATGAGTCAATCACGTACATGGCCGCGTAGTGGGGCAAAAGCGGCAGATTGAACGCAAGAGCGAACTTGATGAAGCGCCATTTTATCAACACCCCTCCCCGGCTAATGTTGACGATGTAGATAACAGTTCCCACGATACAGTAGACGAGCACGCATGAAGCGATTCTCGCAACGTCCTTTTGCTCGAAAATAAGCACACCGGCCACGCCTAAAAGCGCATTGCCAACCGATATGAGAAGCGTGGTTAGGATGATTGAGCGGTACTTGTACTCATAGCGCCTCCTGGTCATCCAATATGAGACCCCAGCGGTGAATACTATCTCCAGGAACATCATGAGGGTAATGAAAGTTGAAAGACCAGTGTAGCTATTGATAATGTCGGCGAAGGGGATGTAGACCAGGGCAAGGAACACAACGATAATACTCGTGAACGTCTGCATGCTCACGGTGTAGGTGTCGCGCTCTTCGGGAAACTTGCTCATGCCTTTGTTGAACACAGCGTAGTCCAGGCGAAGCGTAGCCACTACGGTGACCATCTGTAACCAGGAGTTGTAGACCGAGTACACGCCGTACTGTTCGGTTGTCATAAGGCGCGTGAAGATTGGGACGGTAATCATGGAAATGCACTTCGTAATCACCGAACAGATTGCAAACCAGATGGCGGCCTTCGCCTGCACGGGCATGGCATGGTATTTCTCTATAGCCTTACTCAAAGTTTGTTACCTCAATCGAAAATACGTTACTTGCTGCGCCAGCGGACAAGCCTCTTCGCCGCGCGGAGAGGCGCCAGGGCTTTGGACCTCTTCACTTGGATGATTAAGAATTTCTTGTACGCGCCGCTGGCCCTGAAGGCTTCGTCGAAGCTCATCCGCCCCAGCAGTATCTTGAGCTCCTTACTCTCCTTAGCCGCGATAGACGGTCTTCGCAGCTGAGAATTACCGGCAACGGCCTCAGAAAGCTGCCTTTCCTCCAAATGAATAAAATCAATACCTTTGAGTGCCTCGTCGCCCTTCTTGGAATTCACCAGCACGACGGAGACATTACCCTGATAAGGTACAGAGAGAGTCGTGCGGTCGAGCCCCCAGAAGTCGCCGATGGTCAGGTCGCCCACACGCTCGGCCTTCGCGTAGGGGCAAGCGAAGCAGCTGTCGCGGAAGACCAAGCAACCCATGAAGGAATGGTAGTAGGAGTCTCGCTGCAGTTCAGCGCTATATAATGCCCCCTCCTCGCCGCCAATGGTCAGCAGGTATTTGTCTTTCTGCCTGAAGGACACATACGTCACCTTGCCCGCGTCGCCGACGACGGACTCGATGTGCTCGCGCAGCAGCCTCTGCGGCGGTGTCCCATGGCACACGAGGTCGGCGGTGGTCAAGTTGGGCCAGTCCTTGCCAAGGAAGGACCTGAGGCCGGCTACCTGGCAGGGAGTACCGGTGAAAAGGACCTTCTGCCCGGACACAAGGAGAGAGCGAATCTCGCGATAGCAGTCACCGATATCGCTCTGCACGTACTTGGAGCCGCACAGCCTCCAGATTTCGCCCAGCGAGGTGATGCCGACGTGCCTCACCGCGGCGCCGTTGGTGACGGCGCCAAACGCGGTTCCCCCGCCCGCGACACACCGGCAGGCGAGGGCATGGCCGACGCCGCCGCTCGTGCTTCTGGGGTCGCGTGCGTCACCCTCCATCCAGGCGGCATAGCACGCCGAGGGGGGAGCGAGCTCGACGTGGCTGTTCACCGGGCACGCTCTGTCGCACGTGCCGCACGACACGCACTTGGCGTCGTCGATGACGGGCAGCAGCGCGCCGTCGGGCCCCTCCTCCATGGAGATGGCGCCCTTGGCGCAGGAGCTGCGGCACGCGCCGCAGCCGGCGCAGAGCCCGGCCCTCACCACGGCGTCGACCCCGCCGTGGCCCCGCTTGCGCCTCGCAGCTAGAGCATCGTCCAGACCCTCCATAAGCAGTGACACAGACCTGTCGCGCAGCACGCAGCGCCGTGCTTCGAAGGCTCCGTAGTCGACGGGCGCAACAAGGGCAGCCGCGAAATCGGCCGCGGTCGCGAAGGCCGTGCCTTCGGGCGCCCTTCCATCCATCCCGAACACTTTGAGCAGGTGGCCGGTCTTCTGGCTGGTCGGGAACGTGAGGAAGCGCGAGTGGGAGAGCATCGCGAAGATGCTGCCGTGGAACGTGGTGGTCACCACGTATTCGGCCTCGCGCATCAGCGAGTAGAACTCGAGCGGGACCGGCAGGAGGCACTCGTCGCAGAAGGGCAGGTTGAAGCCGACGGACACCAGCTTAAGGCCCCTCTCCTTGGCGAACTCGCAGATCTGCTGAATCGGAAGGTCCCTCTCGGAGTAGGCGTACACCAGGACGTAGGGCTCGGCCGGCAGCTCGGCGGGCAGGGCGCAGTCGCCCCAGTCGAGGAGCAGCGTCGGGTCGAGGACGATTTCGGGCCTTGCGCCGGTAATCGTCTCGACGGCGTCGGCGCTGGCCTCGTCCCTCACCAGGACGCGTGCTAGGCTTGTCATGCCTTTGCAGCTCTTAGGACAAGCCTTGATGTCGTCGGCCGTCGATTTGCCTACACTTGCGGCGTAAGAGATTGCGCCTTGCAACCCGTAGCCGAAGAAAACGGCGTTGTCCTGAAACACAGCATGGTGGACGTTCCAAATCTCGTCGCTGCTGAGCACGAAGGCATCCCGCTGGATGAAGGGCACCTTGTCGAGTGTCGAAAAACGCTCCCAAGCTTTTGAGAAAACTTCGTATTTCCTTTGTGCGAATGCCTTGTTAGCACGAATACGCATTGGGTGGAGCAGTTCGCGCTTGGTTGGCAGGGAGCGGCAGAAAAGTTTCTTTCGCTGCTCGTTTCCCCTGAACTTGAGGAACGCCACGTCGGCACCATGTCTCTCAAGTATGCACTTGGTCGAAAAGGCCTGCAAGTAGGCTCCATAGTTGTTGGAGTCGTACGGGGTAATGACGCCAATCTTCTTGCCAGAAAGTATGTTTTTCTCCGCGGTAGGTGAGTTCATGATTTCCTTACGCTATAAGTCAGTAGATAATCTAGATGTGGTATATAAGCCATTGCGGCATTGGTTAAAAGCTCTGTCCAAGTAGTCAAAGGAATGTTTTCTTAGACCGATCAGGCGTCCGTCCACGTCCGCCCAATCAACCTCGGCGATTTCGGAGGAATCCTCGCAATCCACACATCTCTCCTCGATGCCCAGGTTGAGAAGCAAGTCCATTATGCGCACGCTGCTTTTGTCTGTCGCGAAGATTCGGAAAGGCTTATGAAAAAGCACCGAAAAAACCGCAGCGTGGAAGGAGTTCGCCATCACGTTATCTGCATTGGCAATAAGAGAAAGGAATTCCGATGGCCCGACACCGAAGAGGTTCTCACTATTAGGTATTGGAAGGTTCTTCTCCGAGACATACACGACTTTCTTTCCCGTTTCCCGGGCTATGGCAATCGTGCTCTTTAAGAGATCGGGACACTTCCTAAGTAGATATATGAAAATGTAATCCCCATTGACGGGTGGCTTCGAGATAATTGGCTCGTAGTCGTTGGCATCGAGCAGTAAAGTGGGGTCAAGTACAACATCAATGGGCTTGTCCACGAGGGGCTGGAACAGCGGCAAGGTCTCCTCCTCGCGCATGGAAAGGAAATCGAAGTCCGCGAGTAGTCGAGCGACCTTCTCCTTATCGAAGTTCTTCTGCTTGAACTCCGTATGAGCCAAACTCGGTGCATAAGCGACTCGAGGTTTATTGCCAGTAAAGGAAAGGAAGAAAGGCTCCACAACCCCCTTCGTGCAGTCCAAGTTCCAAATCTGGTCACTCCCACACACGAAGCAGTCGAAGTCCTTTTGAAGCACCGTAAGCATTGTCTCGTCCTTATAGGAATACTGTTTTTCGGTCAATCGGAAATAACTCTTCGAGAATGCTTTAAACGAAGATCTGCGTTTGAGATAGGCGCAAGGTTTTCTAAGAATGCGAAGGTTTCGTTTCGGATGAAACGGGGAAAGCAAGCCGTACCCCTTTTGGTCACGACTTAGAAAGTCAATCACTGTGCACTCATGTCCTAACTTGCTAACGGTTTCCTGCATTGCATAAGCCTGAAGCGATGAGCCGAAATTATATGAAGCGTGAAAAGTTATTAAACCAATCCTCATAATTCAATCTCCTGATTCCTCAGACAATTTACAGATAATTTTGTCAGTGCTGGTCTAGTAAAATCCCCAGGGGGCATCATTTCTCCAATCGACAGAAAGCGGCAACTCGAAACTGACAATTCGTATTCATAATCCAAACGTCGCACCAATTGCACCGAACAGGCACGTCAAAACTAGACCAGAAGGATCCTCAAGTCCGTATACGAGTGAATACACGTGAAGGGCAAGAGCGGCCAGACTGAGAATAGCTACGACGCTTGCCGCAACGAAAGGCGCCCTGTCGCCGTGTTTTTTATTCGCGCTCGATAGGTCGGAAATAAAAGGGGCCCCAAGAGCAAAAGCTGTCGGTAAAAACCTCTCGCCATTAACCGGAAGTACAATAATGAGAGCCATGCTTGCAACGGAAATGAGGCACGTATACAGCCCAAGCCCGAATAGGGCTTTATTTCCCTCATCTTTTTTTAGATATTTCATAGAAAGTGTAACAACGACGAGGATAAGTGAAATGGTTGATATCCTGTTGGCTATTCCGTTCAAGCTATTTCTGTTAGCTTCTGTCCATGAATTGCCAGCATCATATCGAAGCAGCGACTCAAGAGCTTTTCGCAGAAAACTGAGTACACCGTTATCGCTTGGGAGATAAGGCAGAATCAGTTGACCTATCGCGGCGATGAACAGGAAAGTGACAAAACAGGTGACGATGGCTTTTGTGGCCCCCTTGCGAGCAAGGGGCAAAACAAGCAGGAAAATTAATGGGAAAATAGCGACCTGGTGAATCATTATGGCGCACACGTCAAGCAAAGCGGCAATCACGAGAGGCATTTCCTTCTGGCTGTGAAGGTAAAAGGAGAGGGCGCAAATCAATACGGCCATCGTGCTGCGGATGCCCGCAACTAAAGGGAACACCGGCACGGCACAAACTGCAAAAAGAAAAGGAGCAACCCATCCAGCCTGGCCACGTTCGTATCGGCAAGAGTAGTCTATGCAAATATATGCAATTATCGAATATCCCACGAATGCAGCAGAGCATTGCAGAAGATATGGATCTCCAGTTTTCTCAATAATCCAGCACCAAATATCCCAGACGTAGAGACCACCGTAGTGTCCCGCATCGAAACAACCGAGGAACGAAGTGTTGTATGCTGGCAAGAGGGCTATATGACGATAGATGTCGGTAGAGCTGTCGCAACGCATGCCATAGAAAGCGACGGCGGCACAAAGACCCAAAGCGAGGGACTTCAACACGGGATGTTCCCTGCTCTCCTTCAAACCCAGCAGGGCAGAAAGGAAAAGAGCAGGAGAGACGAATGCTAATGGGAAAAGAAAGGCGTTCATTAAAGCCTCCTTTCCCGACTAAAAGCGACAAAGGGCATGGCGTGTTTATAAAGAAATCGTTTAAAATGCCCCATTAGCGTGGTCTTGCTAGAATTGCGCTCGCACCACTGCGCCATCTCGCAGGAGGCGTTAAGTAGCTTTGGCCCAACATCGCATTTCGAAGCCCTGTATTCTGCCTCATATGCCATAAGCAGGAAATTGTCCGCAACGGCCCGCTTTGCGGGGGGATTGTCGGAAAATCGTTCTTTATAAGCTTGGAAGACTTTAAGGACGTCCAACCATCGAGGGTTATCGATGTTGTTGGTGGCGGAACCGCGCCGCTGGCGATAACAGTACTTGATTCCGCTATCGTAAGTCACCCTGTCGCAGTGGGAGAGGTAATCAAGAAGAAATAGCATGTCCTCGGACTGAGCAACGTCTTCGTTTAAGCGAAGTTTCACACTTGCTATGAGGGCTGCCCGAAATCCTTTATTCCAAAGAAATCCTCGTGGTTTATCAAACATACTGACTTGAGCTTCTGCACCGCTATAAACCAGGGTTTCGCCAGAAGAAAAAACAGATTTACCTTCATCGGAGCACGAGGTAATACCACAGGAAGAACAATCGCAATCACCGTCTTCAAGTGGCCGCACCAGAGTTTCGATAAAATCAGGCGCAACAAAATCGTCGGCATCCACAAACAGAACGTAACGCCCTTGCACGTGGTCAAGTGCCACGTTTCGCGCATGCGAAACTCCGTGGTTGCTAGTTTGCACGAGCTTGAACCTTGGATCCTGCTCGGCATAGCGACGGATTATGCCTGCCGTTCCGTCGCCGGAGCCATCATCTACAACAATGGCCTCGAAATCACGAAGCACCTGTCTCTGAAGAGACGACAGACATTCCTCAATGTATCTTTCGCAGTTATATGCAGGTATGACAATACTGGCTATGGGCGAACGGGATGTCATAGAGAAACCTTTTTACTGAGGTTTTTGTAGATTGTTGCATAACCGTCTGCCATTTCCTTGGCTCCAAAGCAGGCTACGCTTTGAGGCCGCTCAGGGATAGCCGCCAGAACTCCTGTAATGCCTTTGGCGCAGGAGGCCTCATCCGTAGCATCGAACAGTTGCACGCATCCCTGACCTGTAACGGCGTCTGCAATCTCTCTATGGGGGGCGATGTCTGAAAGCAAAGCCGGGCAACCGCAGCTAAGGGCCTCAAGCACCGCGAGGGGCATTCCTTCGGAGCGGGAGGCGGAAACAAATAAGTCGGCTGCCTGAAGCCAAGGCACAACGTTAGGGTCGAAGCCATGAAAATAGACATTGTCAAGCCTCATCCCGCGGCACTCCTCGAAAAGCGGCCCCTGCCCGAATACATGCAGCTCCGCAGATGCGTTGCTATCGGCCAAAGCGGAGTTGAACCCCGAAACGAGTGGAAGGGTTCCTTTCCATTCGCTGCATCCGCCAGTCGTCACTAGCAAGGTTCTCCCAGGCTCGATGCCGAGCTCTCGACGCAAATTCCGCCGATCGTTCGCATCGAGCGAAATGAATCGGTTTTGGTCAACTCCGTTGTGGACGCACTCACATGCCAACCCGTATTCTCTTTTGAGGAACTCAGCGTTCGAAGCTGAGCACGCGACCAAGGCGTCGAATTCTCGCAGCGCCGCAATTTCCTTGCGTGTCATCCAGCGTGCCTGGCGTTCCCCGTAACTCGTGAGGAAATCTTCGTAAATGCAATTGTGCACTGTAGCCACCGTGGAGTAGTTCAGCCCGCGGCAGATGAGATAGGCGCGAAATCCGTGTGCGTGAACAATATCAGGTCTAAAACTATCTAAAGCTTTAGAAAGTAGTTTTGACCCAACTAGCATAGATTTGATTCTGGAATTGCAGATGCAATAAACGTGACATCCTATTTGCCTAAAGTCGTTAATGCGTGATGACTTCGGTTCATTTGCTAGGGTAAAAATTGTTGTTTCGTATTGGCTTGGTAAATTGCTTATTATGTCGTAGAGCACATTTACAGGGCCGCATCTATCTAGCGTAGATATGACATATGCTATTCGCATTTAGTGGCCCTTCTTTTCTCGCAAAAATTTATTGTAGGCGACTTTTACGAGACCGGTTGGTAGTAGCGTTGCTATTGTTCGTTCGGATATTGCCATCGCTCGTTCTCTGGAGTTGATTAGTTCCAGTTTCTGTAGTTCAGAGAAGAAATGGATTTGGCTTTTTAGGTAAGTTACATTTGAGCGCCGTGCATACATTCCTTCCCCGGTGCGCACATCGACCACCACATCAGAAATGTTGGCGCATTTACAGTTATTAGCAATCATTCGAACCCAAAGCCAATAATCTTCCATCCAAGCAAATGGTTCATACCCTCCCGCTAGCTGAACTGCCTTTCTGTTAAAAATTACTGAGACGTGGTTAAAAGGATTTCTTCTTTTTAACCATTTCATTATTTCTTCCCTGGTTAGTGGCGGCATTCGAACTGCCCTCATGTCACGTGGTTCATGGTTAAATTCTTCTATGGCCCCACCCACTAAATCTAGTTTTTCTTTTGTCATTTTAGATAGGAGTTTTTCGCAGCGGTCAGGTCGTGACAGGTCGTCAGAGTCCATACGAGCGACTATATCGCACTGGCATTTTGGAAGACCATAGTTGAGAGC
>JAUMVS010000084.1 GCA_030530045.1 Phoenicibacter congonensis | reverse complement strand
GCAAAAACAAAAAACACATCATCATTTTCTTCATCTTCTTGATTGCAAACATTGGCGGTTGCTTGACCCCACTTGGCGACCCACCACTGTTCCTTGGCTTCTTAAGAGGAGTTCCATTCTTCTGGACGTTGCAGCACATTTGGCCAATTCTTCTTCTGAATGCAGTTTTGCTTTTGACAATTTTTGCTCTCATCGACAGACACTTCTTCAAGAAAGAGCCTAAAGAGAACCTTGAAGAGCTTGCTTTGATGCAAGATGTTGAGCACAAAGTGCCTGTCAAAATTGAAGGACTTCAGAACATCATCTTCCTTGCAATGATTATCCTTGCTGTAATTCTTAACGGCACCATCCCAAGCATGGAGATGTTCCAAGATGCAAATGGCGAGACAATCGGCATTACTCTCATGGGTGAAGTTCATCTTGGCATTCAGTACTTCGTACAAATTGCAATCATTCTCATCGCTGCAGCTCTCAGCTGGAAGTTCACTCCAAAAGACCTTCGCATGGAGAAAAACGAGTTCGACTGGGGTGCAATCGAAGAGGTAGCAAAGCTCTTTATCGGCATCTTCATCACGATGATTCCTGCTCTTGCAATTCTTCGTGTTAACGGCGGAAACCTCGGCATCGACTCCCCTCTCAAGTTCTTCTGGGCAACAGGTGCACTTTCTGGCTTCCTCGACAACTCACCAACCTACGTCGTATTTCTCACCACAGCTGGCGCACTTGGAGCAAGTGGTGCAGGCACAGTTGCTACAACTGCTGGTGCTGTTACACAGCAAATCCTGCTTGCTATTAGTGCTGGTGCTGTATTCATGGGTGCTCTCACCTACATCGGCAATGCTCCTAACTTCATGGTTAAGAACATGGCTGAGAAAGCACACATCGATATGCCTTCCTTCTTTGGATACATGGCTTGGTCGTTTGGAATATTGATACCAGTGTTTATTGTCGACACGATAATATTCTTCCTGTAGTGTCACAAAAAAATCGTTATTAATTAAAGGTCCAGTTAATTTAGCTGGGCCTTTTCTTATGCGCCTTCAGGACGTCCCATTAATAACCCTAATCAACACCAAAAAGAACATATAATCGATTGAGGGATTAAGGGTAAATCAGGAGTTATTTTATGCACACAAACATTAAGGATCTAAAAACTAACGACAGCTTCACCGATTTTTACTTCTTAAAAAACTACACACTTGGAAACAAAAAGAACGGCGATGCCTTCTTCAGAGTTGAGCTGAGTGACAATACCGGCACATGCAATGGCATTTGCTGGGAAAACCCTGACTCATTCGACGTAAACGTAAAATCGATTGGCACAATTGTCAAAGTCAAGGGCGTCATGAATGAATACAATGGCAGCTCTCAAATGCGCGTGTTCAACATCAGAAACGCGCGACCAGAAGATGCGGAGTTCTATGACACAGGCGACATCGTCTCTTGCGCGCCAATTGACAAAGATGAATTCAAACAAGCTGTGGAGTCGATGCTTGGCTCCATCGCCGACGACGAATACAGACAAGTAGCCCAAACTATCTACAACGAAATCGAGGCCGACTTTCTCACAATCCCTGCTGGAAAATCGGTCCATCATTCGTTTAGAAATGGACTTTTGATGCACACAACAAATATGATGAAACTCTCACTTTGCATTGCCGAGCAATACGAAAACGTTATCGACCGTGACCTTCTGCTGACCGCAACCTTCCTACATGACGTTGCCAAAATCCAAGAATTTGAACTCTCAAACCTCGAATTAGTTAGTGACTACTCATGTGAAGGCCAGCTGTTAGGGCACCTCTACATGGGCGCTGTGAAGGTCCGTGACGCTTGCTTGAAGCTTGGGGTGGACGACCACAAGCGCCTCATGCTTGAGCACCTCATTTTAAGCCACCATGGAGAACCAGAAAACGGCGCTGTGGTTATGCCAAAATGCGCTGAAGCAGAAGCTTTGCACATCATCGACCTTCTCGACTCAAGGCTCGAGATTTTCTCAGAAGAATACGAAGCACTCGAGGTTGGACAATTCTCGCAAAAGAAAAATTGGGCGCTCGACCGCAAAATCTACCGCAATAAATAGTTAAAAAAGCCCCTGGCGTTTGAAGGTCAAGGGCTAAATTTTTTATGTTATTTAGCGCTTAAAGCTTACTTCTGAAGTTTAGCCTTTACGTCAGCGTAAACAACATCAGGGTCGCGGTCACCGTCTACTGTTACGAGCAAGTCGCAGCCTTTGTAGTAGTCGATGAGCGGCGCAGTTGATGTTGCATAAACCTCAAGGCGATTGCGAACTGTTGTCTCGTTGTCGTCGTCGCGCTGATACATCTCTCCACCACATTCAGTGCAAACAGGACCATTAGCAGCAGTGCCGATGTGTCCGCAAGCTTTGCACATGCGACGAGAAGTGAGACGGCCAACAATAACCTCTGGCTCAACATCAACGAGAAGCGCAGCGTCAAGAGGACGCTCAAGATCTTTGAGCATAGCGTCTAATGCGACAGCCTGAGTTGTTGTTCTTGGGAAACCATCAAGAATGACGCCCTTCTCGGTGTCAGGCTGCTGAATGCGCTCACGCATGAGGTCGATAATCAGGTCGTCAGGGACAAGGTCGCCAGCGTCCATGTAGGCTTTTGCCTTAAGGCCGAGCTCTGTCTCGTTTTTAACAGCAGCTCTCAAAATGTCACCAGTCGAGATGTGGCACAGGCCAAACTCTGCTACGAGCTTTTCTGCCTGAGTGCCTTTTCCCGCACCTGGTGCACCAAGTAATACGATGTTCATAATGTTCCTTACTTAAAGAATCCGTCGTAGTTGTGCATCTTCAACTGGCTCTCCACCTTGCTCATTGTGTCAAGTGCAACGCCAATCATAATGAGGATTGAAGTGCCACCAAACGACTGAATGAGTGAGTTGTTGGTGAAGTAGAACAGAATTGTTGGCACAACAGCAATTGCTGCAATAAACAAACCACCTGGCAAAGTAATGCGTTTCAGAACGTTTCTGATGTAGGTCACAGTTGCTGTGCCCGGACGAACGCCTGGGATGAAGCCGCCTTGCTTTTTGATGTTGTCAGCTGTCTCTTCTGGATTAAACACCATTGAAGTGTAGAAGTAGGCAAAGAAGACAATCAAGACGAGAGTCAGAATCCAGTTAATCCAACCAGTTGAGCAAGCATTTGCCATAGCCTGCAGCCAATCTACATTAAAGATAGCTGCGAGCTGGGCTGGCAGGTAAAGAATGCAGCTTGCGAAGATGATAGGGATAACACCAGCAGCGTTAACCTTCAAAGGAAGGTAGGTGCTCTGGCCGCCCATCATCTTTCTTCCCTGTACGCGCTTTGCATAAGAAACTGGAATTCTTCTTTGTGCTCTCTCGACGTAGATGATTGCAGGAATGCAAGCAAGAACAACGAGGAGGATGAGGATTGTAAATGCAATTCCCATTCCAGTGTCAGACTGCAGCGTTACAGATGAGAAGATTGCGCTTGGCACACGTGAAACGATGGAAGTAAAAATGATGAGTGACATTCCATTGCCAACGCCACGTTGTGTGATGAGCTCGCCCATCCACATGATGAAGGCTGTGCCTGCAACAAGTGTAAAGACAATTGTGATGCACATCAGTGGATATGGAACTGTGCTTGGGAACACAACTCCATATGTTTTTGATTGGAACAAAAGAAGGTAGCCAATAGCGTTAATCAAGCCAAGACCAAGAGTGAGGTAACGAGTTACCTGTGTGATCTTTTTGCGGCCCGAATCGCCTTCTTTAGCCCAACGGCCAACTGCAGGAATAACACCCTGCATCAATTGCATGATGATTGATGCAGTGATGTATGGCATGATGCCAAGTGAAAATACAGAAAAGTTCGACAGAGCGCCACCTGTAAACAGGTCAAGCATTGACATTGCAACGCCTGAGTCCTGATAGGCTGTTGCGAATTCACGGAAAGGAATTCCCGGAACCGGAACATATGCACCAAGGCGGTATAGCGCGAGAATCGCAAGAGTAAACAGAATTTTCTTACGAAGCTCCGGTACCTTGAATGCATCGACGATTGACTTTAGCACTGCTCTTCAACCTTTCCGCCTGCTGCCTCAATTTTTGCCTTAGCAGAAGCAGAGACTTTGTCTACTTTGACAGTCAGTGATTTTGTGAGTTCGCCATCACCAAGAACCTTTACGAGGTCAGTGGTGTGCTTTGTAATTCCCTTTGCATAAAGTGTATCAGCATCAACAGTCTCGCCAGCCTCAAATTTTGCATCGAGACGAGAAACGTTTACTGCAAGATAATCAACTCTGTTTGGATTTCTGAATCCTGGAAGTTTAGGAAGTCTGCGAGCCAGTGGCGTTTGTCCACCCTCGAAGCCAGCACCCTTGCCGCCACCTGAACGAGATTTTTGACCATTCATACCACGTCCAGCTGTTTTGCCAGTTCCTGAAGCAGGACCGCGACCAACGCGTTTTCTTGCTTTTGTTGAACCTTCAGCAGGTACCAAATCTTTAAGTTCCATTTAAATTCTCCTTTACGCTCATTGGGGGCTTCCCCCCAACTCTGGCAGCTCGCCGCCAGTAACTTAAAAATAATAATGTTATTAAAAACAGGAAAAGCGCTTCAAGTTATTCAAAGCGCTCCTGTTTTAATTCTTTTTCTTAAAGCTCCTCAACCGAAACGAGATGCTTTACTTTAAAAATCATGCCACGAACTGCTTCGTTATCAGGAAGTTCGTGAGAGCTGCTGACCTTTCCAAGACCGAGAGCCTTGAGTGTTTTATGTTGGTCGGCGCTTCTTCCGATTGGGCTTTTAACCAATGTAACTTTGAGTCTTTTTGCTTCTGCCATTTTTATGCCTCAGCTTTCTCAGTAGCCTCGCCTACCTTTTCGGTTTCAGAAGCTTTTGCGTCTGTCTTTGTGCCGAAGATGTGCGAAACGCTAACTCCACGACGACGAGCAACATCCTCTGGGCTCTCCATGAGTTTGAGGCCCTCAGCAGTTGCCTTAACAATGTTGAGAGAGTTGCTTGTGCCCAAAGACTTAGTAATAACGTTCTTTACACCAGCGAGCTCCATGACCGCACGAACAGGGCCACCAGCCATAACACCAGTACCAGGAACAGCAGGACGAATCAAAACTCTGCCAGCACCATACTCGCCCATGATCTCATGAGGAACAGTGCCTTCTTCAGTGATTGGTACTCTAAACATGTTCTTTTTAGCGTCCTCAACACCCTTTTTGATTGCGTTAGGAACTTCTTGGGATTTACCCATACCAACGCCAACTTTGCCCTTGCCATCACCAACGACAACAAGTGCAGAAAGTTGCATTCTGCGGCCACCCTTTACAGTTTTAGAAACGCGTTTGATCGTTACGACGCGCTCTTCAAGCTCAGGGATGGCGTTTTGCTGTTGATTATTTCTTTTTGCCATTTGCTTCTCCTCTAGAACTTGAGACCAGCTTCACGAGCAGCATCTGCCAAAGCTTTAACGCGTCCGTGATACAGGTTTCCTCCACGGTCGAATACGACCTCGCTAACGTTGTTGCTTTTAGCAGCTTCAGCAATCATCTTGCCGATTTCTGCAGCACCTTCGCAAGTGCCCGATTTTTTGCCGCTAGCTTTGAACTCTTTAGAAAGAGTGCTCACACCACAAATTGTTGTGTGCGTTACATCATTGATGACCTGAGCCTCAATGTTGCTGTTTGATCTGAACACGCAGAGTCTTGGACGCTCTGCAGTGCCTGACACCTTGCCGCGAACGCGACGATGACGACGCGCGATGCCATTTTGTCTTTTAAGTTGAGATTGTCTCATCATCACACCCCGTTATTATTTATCCTTGCCAGCTTTGCCAGCTTTACGACGTACATGCTCACCCTCATAACGGATGCCCTTGCCTTTGTAAGGCTCTGGCTTTCTCCATTTACGGATGTCGGCAGCCACTTGGCCAACCTGCTCTTTGGAAGCACCCTTAACAACAATCTTTGATGCCTCAGGGACCTCAAAAGTGATTCCTGCAGGTGCTGCAACGATTACTGGGTGAGAAAAACCAAGAGAAAGCTCGATGTCGCTACCCTTCATTGCTGCACGGTAGCCAACACCAACAAGCTCGAGGTTCTTTGAAAAACCCTCTGCGCAACCTTGAACCATGTTGCTGATGAGAGTGCGTGTGAGTCCCCAATATGCGTTTGTTTGAGGCTCTTCGTTCTTTGGAGAACAAACGATTTCTGTTCCCTCTTGTTTGATTTCAATGCAGTCTTGGAAAGTGCGAGTGAGCTCTCCGAC
>JAUMVS010000083.1 GCA_030530045.1 Phoenicibacter congonensis | reverse complement strand
CGAAGTGTTTCAGCGTCGAGCTCTTCGAGCTTGTGGCCGCGCATGTTCTCTTCGATTGCAACGACGTCGGCCATTCTGTGCAAGAACCATTTGTCGATGCCAGTTGCGCCGTGAATGTCATCAACAGAATAGCCTGCACGCAGGGCTTCTGCGACATAGAAAACTCGGTCGCGTTTCGGAATGCAAGCGAGACGGCGGAAGTCTTCATCCGACTCAATTGCTGAGCCTTTGCCGTCAGCAATGAGGCCTGCTCTGCCGTTTTCAAGCGAGCGAAGTGCCTTGCCAAGTGCCTCTTCAAAGGTTCTGCCAATAGCCATGATTTCGCCAACAGCTTTCATTCTTGTAGAAAGCGTGTCGTCGGTGCCGTTGAACTTCTCGAAAGCAAAGCGAGGAACTTTTACGACACAGTAGTCAATTGAAGGCTCAAAGCAAGCAGGTGTGACTTTTGTGATGTCGTTCGTGATTTCATCGAGCGTGTAGCCAACCGCGAGTTTCGCAGCTGCTTTTGCAATTGGGAAGCCAGTTGCTTTTGATGCAAGTGCGGAAGAGCGGCTAACGCGTGGGTTCATCTCGATAATGACCATGCGGCCGTTCTTCGGGTTGATTGCGAACTGAACGTTTGAGCCGCCAGTCTCAACTCCAATCTTCTCGAGAATCGCAAGAGAAGCAACACGCATGCGTTGGTATTCAACATCGGAAAGCGTTTGCGCAGGAGCAACTGTGATTGAGTCACCAGTGTGCACGCCCATTGGATCGAAGTTTTCAATGGAGCAAACGATGATGCCGTTACCAGCAGTGTCGCGCATGACCTCCATCTCATATTCTTTCCATCCCTCGATGCTCTCTTCAACGAGAACTTCTCCAACTGGGGAAAGGTCGATGCCTTGAGTAACGATTGATTTCAGTTCGAGCGCGTTGTGAGCGATGCCGCCACCAGCGCCGCCAAGTGTAAATGAAGGACGCAGAACAACCGGGAATCCAAGCTCAGTTGCGATGTTTTGCGCATCCTCGACGCTGTAGGCATAGCCGCTTCTTGCGGTCTCTATGCCGAGTTCTTCCATGCATTCGTTGAAAAGTTTGCGGTCCTCGCCGCGCTCAATCGCGTCAAGGTCGCAACCAATCATCTCAACGCCATATTTCTCAAGCACACCGCTTTTTGCCAGGTCAACAGCTGTGTTTAGGCCAGTCTGTCCACCAAGCGTTGGAAGCAGAGCGTCAGGGCGCTCAATCGCGATAATCTTCTCAACGAACTCTTTTGTGATTGGCTCGACATATGTTTTGTAGGCAAGCTCAGGGTCGGTCATGATGGTAGCAGGGTTGCTGTTCACGAGCACAACATCGAAGCCGTCCTCTTTGAGCACCTTGCAAGCCTGCGCGCCCGAATAATCAAACTCGCACGCCTGACCAATGACAATTGGGCCTGAACCAATGACTAAAATCTTTTGAATGTCTTGACGTCTTGGCATGCTAGTTCACCTTCCCCTCAGCTGCACTTCCAAACTTCCAGCCCGAAAGTCGGTCTTTTGCAATGTCGATGTTTAGGTAATCCTCATCGCCATCCATCAAGCGTGTGAAAGCTGTGAACAAATAATGCGAGTCGGTTGGGCCAGGGTTTGCCTCTGGGTGATATTGCACGCAAAACGCTGGCACGTCGAGGAACTGAATTCCTTCTGGCGTTCCGTCGTTCAAGTTCACATGCGTAAGGCGAATTCTGCCATATTTCTCATTCTTAACAACAGGAGCAACGCCTGCTTTTACCCAAGCGCGAAGGTCTTCTGCTGAACCGTTCAAGCCTTCTGGAATTTCAACGTCGCTGAATTCATCTTCCAGAACACCAAGGGAAGAAAAGACGCAGCCAAAGCCGTGGTTTTGAGAAGTGACCTCAACGCGACGAGTCAGAAGATTCATAACTGGCTCGTTGCCGCCGCGATGGCCATATTTCAGCTTCTCAATTTTGGCACCTGCTGCGATGCTCAACATTTGGTGGCCAAGGCAAATTCCAAACACTGGAACTTTGCCGATGATTTCGCGAACCTGTTCGTAGGTCTCGCTTACGGCATCTGGATCGCCAGGACCATTTGAGAAAAACACGCCGTCAGGGTGCATTTCCAGGACGTCTGCCGCTGGTGTGTTCCAAGGAACAACTGTGGGCTCGCAGCCGCAGCGCACAAGGTTTTGCAGAATTGCAAGCTTTGCGCCGCAATCATAGGCAACAACTTTGTACTTCTTCTCGGCTGGCTGCATAAATGCAAACGCCTGCGACTCAGGAAGTTCGTCAAACGAATCAACCGATGCACGCGAAACAGTTTTTACGAGGTTCTGTCCAACGATTGATGGAGAGTCTTTCACTTCTGCAAGGAGTTGCTCCTCATCGAGAACCACAGTTGAAACTGCTGCTTTTTGAGCTCCAAAGTCGCGAATGTGGCGAACCAACGCACGTGTGTCGACGCCTTCAATCGCAACAATGTTGTTCTTCGTTAAAAACTCAGGCAGCGTCATCATGCTTCTGAAGTTTGAAGGTGTTTGACACATGTCACGAACAACAAGGCCGCGAAGTGCTGGCGTTGCCGACTGACAGTCGTCAAGGTTCACGCCGTAATTTCCAATTTGCGGGTAGGTCATCGTCACGATTTGCCCAGCGTAACTTGGGTCGGTGATTACCTCGAGGTAACCTTCCAAAGTTGTGTTGAAGCAAATTTCGCCGAATGCCGTTCCGCTGGCACCACAAGCGAACCCGCGAAAGCTCGTGCCGTCCTCCAGCACGAGCAGCGCAGGTTTTCTGCCCTCTTTAGTGGTGTTCTTTAAGATTTCTTCTGCTAAATTAATCGTCGAGATCGCCAGCTTCCATTACTAGATTTCCATTAATAACAACATCAGTTGCACGACCAGTGAGCTCTTTGCCGTCAAAACCGCAGTTATCGGCCTTCGAGGCGTAGCCGTCTTCCCCAACTGTCCAAGCGACATCAGGGTCAAACACTGTAATGTCGGCAACATTTCCTTCTTCAAGTTTAACTGGTGCAATGCGCAAAATCTCGCGAGGCTTGACTGACATTAACTCAACAAGTTTGTTGTAGTCGATGCGACCAGTTTTCACGAGGTGTGTGTTGATTGCAGCAAGCGAAGTTTCGATGCCAGTCATTCCGAAAGGAGCAAGCTCGAACTCGCGGTCTTTTTCGTAGGCTGCATGTGGCGCGTGGTCGGTGACGATGATATCAACGTCGCCATTTACAACGCCTTCGCGCAGAGCCTCAGCATCAGCTGCGGTGCGAAGAGGTGGGTTAACTTTGAGGTTTGTTGGGTAGGTGTCATCGATGTCATCTTCTGTGAAGAAGAGGTGATGAGGTGTGACTTCGCAAGTCACAGGCAGGCCTTCTGCCTTAGCATTCTTCACGAGTTGAAGTGCACGAGCTGTTGTGATGTGCTGAATGTGAAGTGGGCAGCCAGTCAAGCGGCACATTGAAATGTCGCGCTCGATCTCGACTTCCTCACCTTCTGCAGGCCATGGAGAAAGGCCGAGGCGAGTTGAGCATTTGCCCTCGTTTACCTGGCCATCTCCAACGAGTGAGTCGTCTTGCGCGTGCACAGAAACTACGCAGTCAAACTGCGAAGCGTAATCCATGACAAGGCGCATGATGCCAGCTTTTTGAATGCCAGAACCATCATCGGTAAACATACGAACGCCGTGGTCCCACATGTCGCCCATGTCGGAAAGTGTTTCGCCCGCACGCTCGCAGGTGCAAGCGCCCGAAACCTCAACCTTGCACTTTCCTTTTTTCTCGGCAATTGCCTTTACATATTCAACACCAACAGCATCGTCGATGCATGGGTTCGTGTTTGGCATTGCACAAACTGTTGTGAAGCCGCCGCGAACTGCCGCACGAGTGCCGCTTTCGATGTCTTCTTTGTGCTCAAAGCCAGGCTCGCGCAAATGAACGTGCGCATCAACGAGGCCAGGCACAACAATTTTTCCAGAGCAGTCGAGCACTTCTGCATCTTTTGTGACGATGCTTGCTCCAACGCTTTTAATTTTTCCGTCTTCTACCAGCACATCAGCAATCCCGTCGATGCCAACTTGCGGGTCAATGACGCGTCCGCCTTTAAGAATCAAGGCCATCACTATCGCCTCCCAACAAAAGATACATAGATGCCATTCTCACAAGAATACCAGCGTAAACCTGGTCTAGGATTACCGAGCGCTCAGGGTGGTCGGCCATGTAGCTGTCAAGCTCAACGCCGCGGTTGATTGGGCCTGGGTGGCACACAATCGCGTGTGGCTTCATCAGATGCTCGTGCTCTTTTGTGAGACCGAAGCGCTGGTGATATTCGCGAATTGAAGGGAAAGGTGCGCCCTCAATGCGCTCGTGCTGCACGCGCAGCATATAAACTACGTCGAACTCAGGAAGAGCTTCGTAGAAATTGCTCGTTGAATAATCGGCTCCAAGAACCTCAACTTGAGCAGGCATAACTGTCGGAGGAGCAACAACTGTGACTTTTGCTCCCATGATTTTCAGTGCCGGAATGAGCGAGCCGCAAACGCGCGAGTGCGAAATGTCGCCAACGATTCCAACGTGGAGGCCATCAAGATGACCGAAGCGCTCCCAAATTGAGTACAGGTCAAGAAGTGCCTGCGTTGGGTGCTGATGTTTGCCGTCGCCTGCGTCAATTACGTGCACGCCTGAGACTTCCGAAATCTTCTTCGGAACGCCGGCGTGACGGTCGCGAACTACAATCAAATCGACTTTGTAGGAGCAAAGTGTGCAAACAGTGTCGACGAGGCTCTCACCTTTAACGGTGGACGTAGAAGAGCCGCCAAAGTTCAAGCTGTTTGCGCTCAAACGCTTCTCCGCGATTTCAAAACTTGAACGTGTTCTTGTTGATGGCTCGTTAAACATGTTGACGATTGTGGCGCCTTTCAGCGTTGGAACCTGTTTAACAGCCCTTTCGTTTACAGCGCGAAAACGACGTGCGTTTTCAAGAATTAACATGATTTCGTCTGCGGTGTATTCGCGCAGATCAATCAGGTCTTTGTGCCTAAAACCCAAAGCAACCCTCCTTATTTTTCGTAAATCTCAACGGCACTGCGTCCGTCAACTTCTTCTAGGAACAACTTCACATCTTCTTGGGAAGAGGAAGGGACATTCTTGCCAACAAAATCGGCGCGAATTGGCAGCTCTCGGTGGCCGCGATCAACGAGCACCGCAAGCTGAACTGTCTTTGGACGACCAATGTCCATGAGCGCGTTTAGGGCGCTGCGCACAGTTCTGCCTGTGTAGAGAATGTCGTCGACAAGGATTACATCCTTGCCATCAATGTTGAATCGGATGTCGGTCATTTTGATTTCTGGCGAAAAGTTTGTCGCAAAGTCGTCACGGTAAAAACTGATGTCGAGTTTGCCATATGGGATGTCGGCCCCCTCGATTTCCATTACCTTGTGACGAAGTCGTCGCGCAAGCGAATCGCCTCTTGTGACAACACCAACGAAAACGATGTTGTCGGCCCCGTCATTTGCTTCAAGAATTTGATGCGCAATGCGGGTGAGGGTTCTGTCAATTTCCTCTTCACTGAGGACGACAGACTTGAGTTTTTGGGATTTCTCGCTCAATATCCACTCCTTAACTCAGAGCACAAAGAGAGCGATGCGAAGATATAAGCATGCTGCTTAAAAAATAGAATATTTTTGCTCGTCTTGTCAGCCTCTCTGTGCCGCTTTTAAAGACGCCTAAAATTATATAGGAACTGTTTGTTTTTCTTAAAAATTATTGAAATTAATCAATAAGAAATGAAAATTAGAACTCTTCTTTCAATGGACGCGTGGAAAGCCCCTCGACTGCTTCATGAACGTCGCGGCCGTTCCAAATGACATCGTTAATCATATTGGTAATTGGTAGTTCTACGTCGTATTTCTGTGAAAGTGTCTGCAGGTTTTGGGCAGCGATTGCGCCCTCCACAACCATCTTTGTTTCGGCTTTGAAGTCGTCGAGCGACTTGCCCTTTGCAAGGTAATTTTCGCCAAAACGACGGTTTCTCGAATGCTGCGACATGCAAGTTACAACCATGTCTCCGATGCCAGCTAAACCTTGGCAAGTTGTGGCCTTACCGCCGGCAGCTGCGACCATGCGTCCCATCTCGGCAACGCCGCGAGTGATGATGAGCGCAGCAGTGTTATCGCCATAGCCAAGGCCATAACTCAAGCCAACTGCAATTGCGATTACGTTTTTGAAAGTCGCGCAAAGTTCAACACCAAAGACGTCGTTTGAAGTGTAGACGCGGAAATAGCTGCATGAGAACATGTCGCGAAGCTTGTTTGCAAGATTCATGTTTTCGCAGGCACAAGTGGCTGCGCTGTAGACTTGCTTGATGACTTCTTCTGCATGAGTTGGTCCTGAAAGCACAGCGATGCGCTCGGAATTTCCCAAAAC
>JAUMVS010000082.1 GCA_030530045.1 Phoenicibacter congonensis | reverse complement strand
GCATTTGTGTCGCAGCACATTGGTGACGTTGAGGATGCCGATGTTAGCGATGCATGGTTTGAGGCGAAGTCGCGCTTTGAGAAGCTATTTGATTTCAGCGACGAGTGTAGCATAGTTTGTGACAAGCATCCAGAATATCTTCCCAGCAAGTGGGCTAAAAAGCACGTGGTCGAAAGCGAGCAAGTTCTCGAATTTGACGAGGTCTATCATCATCACGCGCACATTGTTTCTGCCATGGCGGAAAACGCAATTGACGAGGCAGTGATTGGTTTTTCTTTCGACGGAACTGGTTTTGGCGCCGATGGTTGCATTTGGGGTGGCGAGGTTTTGCTGAGCAATCTTGAGACCTACGAGCGTGTGTCAAACGTAGCCTATTTTCCGCTCCCAAGCGGGGCAGGTGCTGTTAAAAACCCAGCGCGAATTGCCTATGGCTTGCTCTATTCGCTCGACCTTCTTGATGAAGCTTCCGACTTTGTGAAATCGATGGGTGACGAGGCTTCTGCCTGCGCTTCTTTGATAGAGTCGGGCACGAACACGCCCTACACTTCTTCGATGGGACGCCTTTTTGACGCGATTTCTGCAATTTGTGGAGTTTGCACGAAACCAACGTATGAAGGCGAAGCTGCAATCGCGCTCGAAGCGGCGATGGCGGGCGTCGATTTTTCTGCGTACACGCCTGATGTTGAGCGCTACACATTTGACGTTCAGAAAAATTCTGCAACGGAACACTCAACAGCGCTTGACACTTCAATGTTTGTAATTGACCCAGAACGCGCAGTTCGGGCAGTTCTCGAAGACGTTAAAAATGGCGTGGACGCTGCTGTTATTTCAAGGCGATTCCACGACGCAGTTTCCAGGCTTGTTGTTTTGGTCTCTCAAATTTGCAATCAGTTTTACGGAATCAAAAAATGTGTGCTCGCGGGCGGCGTTTGGATGAACCGCTACCTTTGCGAAACGACGGTCATAGCGCTTTCCGCGCAAGGTTTCGACGTTATCCTAAACAGGGAGTTGCCACCAAACGACGGTGGAGTATCATATGGTCAAGCGGTAGTTAAATGCGCAAGAAATCGAGCGAAGGCGGCGGAAAAGTAAATGTGTCTTGCAATCCCGGCAAAAGTTGAGTCCCTCGAAGATGGCAACATTGCAAATGTTGACATCATGGGCACGAAGCGTCGCATTTCGTGTGATTTGACGCCCGATGCGAAGGTCGACGACTACGTTTTGGTGCATGCTGGCTTCGCGATAGAAATTGTCGACGAGGAAGTCGCAAATCAAACGCTTGAAATCATCAAAGACATGCCTGAGTTCGCGGAGATTTATTAATGGACGCGACACAGGAAGTTCTTGCTGGATTTCGCGACCCTAAGCTCGCGAAAACGCTAATCAAGGCTATCGAAAATCACAACCCTGGCAACGAAATCAATTTGATGGAAGTTTGCGGAACGCACACCGTTTCCATCGCGCGTGCTGGCATAAAGTCAATTTTGCCGCCGAATGTGCATTTGATTTCTGGTCCTGGGTGCCCCGTTTGCGTGACTGCGAATGTCGACATTGACAAGGTGATTGCGCTAACGAAACTTCCTAATGTCATCATCACGACGTTTGGCGACATGACGCGTGTTCCTGGTTCTTCATCGAGCCTTCTGAAAGAGCAGGCGGCTGGCGCTGACGTTCGAATTGTGTATTCTCCACTTGATGCGCTTGATATCGCCCAAGAAAACTCCAGCAAAGAGGTCATTTTTGTTGGAGTTGGTTTTGAGACAACAACGCCTTTAATTGCGGCTGTCGTTAAACGTGCGAAGGCGGCGAGTCTGAAAAATTTCACGGTTTTTGTGGCGCACAAGAACATGCCTGGCGCGCTCGAGACGATTGTGAACGACCCCGACGTCAAGGTAGACGGCCTCATTTTGCCTGGCCACGTGTCGGTTGTCATTGGCACGAAGCCCTATGAGTTTATTGCGCACGATTACGGAATTCCTGGAGTTGTGACTGGTTTTGAGCCGGTTGACATCCTCCGAGGTGTCGAAATGCTGCTTTGCCAAATTGAAAATGGCGAGGCTAAAATCGAGAACGCCTATGCACGCGCAGTCGAAATGGACGGAAACATCGCAGCTAAAGCGGCAATTGACGAGGTTTTTGAAACTTGCGACGCCGAGTGGCGCGGCATTGGAAACATCCACGGTAGCGGTTATAAAATCCGCCCTGAATATCTTGATTTTGACGCTTGGACAAAATTCCACCCTGAACTCGAGGCGACGGTCGAGCCTAAAGGCTGCCGTTGCGGTGAGGTTTTGCGCGGAGTTATGCCTCCAAGCGAGTGTACTTTATTCCGAAAAGTTTGCACGCCTGAAAATCCAGTTGGCCCTTGCATGGTTTCTAGCGAGGGAAGTTGTGCAGCCTATTATCGTTATTACTAAGGAGCAATCTTGCGACAAATAGCTATTGTGCCAGGCACTTTTGACCCAATTACGCTCGGTCACCTCGACATTATTCGACGCGCTTCGCAGCTTTTTTCAAAGGTCATTGTTGGCGTTGCGGCATCAAAACGCAAGCATCCAAAATTCGACATTGATACACGCGTTGCGCTCGTGCGCGAGGCGACAGCCGATCTGGAAAACGTTGATGTTAAGCCTTTTGATAACATGCTTGTGAATTTTGCCCGTGACAACAATGCGGAAGTTATCGTAAAGGGTTTGCGTGCGATTACCGATTTTGAATATGAGTTTCAGCAGGGGGCACTCAATCACCAAATCGACCCGAATTTGGAAAACATCTACATCATGAGTGACCCTGAGTACATGTATGTTTCGAGTTCGGTCGTGCGCGAGCTTCATGAGCTTGACGCCGACATTTCGAAGCTAGTGCCAAAATGCGTGCTAGAGTATTACAACAATTTAAAAAAATAGTTGAATTAACAGGTCAGAGTTTTTTAACGGTTAGAAATGGGAAAAGAAAAACCTTTCGGAACAAATCATCACATGCCGGTTGCCTGGCATGAGGAAATTCAAGCAAGTGAGAATTTGCCTGCATCGGAGGCGAGTCTCGATGACAAAACCTCGGTGATTGTTCGAATTGGTTCGCTTTTCTTGAGGAGTGGCGCCGGCGGATGGCGCGTTCGCGATGCGGTCAATCGTGTTTCGCGTGCGCTTGGCGTGACGACTAGCGTGTCAAATGGCCTCACCGACATCGAGTGCACTGTTCGCCAAGACGGCTTGCAGTGTTCGCAGACGGTCGTTATTCCTGACAGTGGCGTCAATACAAATCTCATGATTGACCTCGATAAATTCCTTGTGGAAATCGATGATCATGGCGGGGATATTTCAATTCACGACTACCACAAGCGCTTCGACGAAATGAAGAGCAAAAAGCCGCTTTACTCGCCATTTGCAAGCGGGCTTGCTTCGGGTGCTGCGTGCGGCGCGTTTACTTTTTTGCTTGGCGGAAGCTTGATTTCGATGGTTTGCGCATTTATTGGTGCGGGCCTCGGACAGTTTATCCGCAGGCTTTATCTCGGAAATAAAGTCAATCAGCTTCTAGCGTGCGGCGCGGGCGTTGCGGTCGCGTGCCTTGCCTACTGCGCGAGCCTTTTCCTTCTGTCGTTCGTAATTCCTGGCGCGATGGACCACCAAATGGGCTACATCGGCGCTATGCTTTTCGTGATTCCAGGCTTCCCGCTCATCACGTCGGTCCTCGACATGTATCTTTTCGACATGCGAAGCGGCATCGAGCGTTTGACTTATGCTCTCATGATCATCATTTTGTCCACACTCATCGGCTGGATGCTGGCGGTTCTTCTTCAGCTTCATCCAACGGAATTTTTCGACCAAGACATTCCGGAATGGGCGCTCGTGTTCTTGCGACTAATTGCTGCTTTTGTTGGAGTTTTTGGCTTCTCAATTTTGTTTAATTCTCCGAAAAGAGTTGCATTTACGGCAGGTGTCATGGGTGGAATTGCCGACACGCTTAACCTTGAACTTGTGAAATACTTCGGGTTTGCACCAGAAATCGGAGCTTTTGTCGGCGCTCTCACAGCGGGACTTTTAGCAAGCGCTGTTTGGAAAGCCACGAAATATCCTCGCTCGGCAATCACAGTTCCTTCAATCGTAATTATGATTCCAGGGCTCTACCTCTACAAATCGATGTTTTACATGGCGCAGTTCAACACTGGCGATGCCGCAGGCTGGCTCATTCGCGCACTCATGGTCATTGTGTTCTTGCCAATCGGCCTCATTTTGGCCCGCGCTCTAACCGACCCCCACTGGCGCCACACTTCCTAACTTTAACCTCAAGCTACGCTCATAACGTTTCGCCCGCACACCACTCATCGTCCCCAATGTGCACACAACTCATCGTCCCCATTTTGCGTTTAGTTCCGCTTCTCTGACGAGAAGCGGGAACCTTGACGCTGCAAACGAGCCTGAACTGCATCTTTGGCCTGCAAAAGAATTCCGCAGCCCCAAGGCTAGCGAAATTCTTTTTCGCCCAAATCTGCTAGCCCAGTCTCGTTTTCGCTTCCGCTTTTTTAACCTGGAACTTAAAAGACATTTTTGAATTAACTACGCAGAGAATTTCGAGTTATTTTTCTAGTTTATGAGCCCGAGCAAAATCCTAGCGTACTTCGTTACGCGGATTTTGTGAGAGGCGAAATAAACAGGAAAAGAATCGAAATTATCAAGTAGTGGCTGGGGTACCAGGATTCGAACCTAGATAGCTGGCACCAAAAACCAGAGTCCTGCCGTTGGACGATACCCCAACAAAGATGGTGGGTCGTGAGGGAATCGAACCCGCGACCTTGGGATTAAAAGTCCCCTGCTCTACCAACTGAGCTAACGACCCACGAAATAAGGTGCGTCCTTGACGCGATTGATAATTATACTTGAAAATTTTGTTAGATGAAGAGCAAAATTAACACAATAATCAGAAGAACAAGAATGATTGGAATTGCAATCTTCACAAATGGTGGAAGTGACTGCAGCGTTCCAAGAAAGCCCGGCTCCAGCATGCCATTTTGATCACTGCTTGACATGAGTCTTGGTTCGCGACTTGGAACAGAATTGCTTCTTGTGTTCCAGCGACGATTGCTTTCTGTCGTCGTAATCATTGGATCGTGCTGGTCGCGCTCGTCATTTGTGACGCTCGAAATCTCTTGACTCTCATTAAAAGTGCGAGAGTCGATTGTTCCGCGACCGTCGATGACAGTGCGCTCTTTTGTGCGCACACGCTGGTCGTTTAGCGCATCACGTGATGCACGCTCGCGCTCATATTGTTCACGGCTCTTAATTGTGTTTGCTTGAAATTCCTTAGAGGAAAGTGGGCGAGAGACTGTCAGGCGAGAAGCGTTTTTCGTGCGCTCCATGTTCAAGCCCGCATCCATGCGTGCATTTGAAGCCTCGCGGTCACGCTGCTGCTCACGGCGCTTTGCGCTCATGATTTCTTCCTCGCGACGCATCTCATCAAGCGCATGCTGACGCGCTCTGCGCTCAGTCGCGCGCGCAGCCGACTCACGATGCTGCGTCATGACCTCGTTTGTGCGAGCACGAGCCGTGCGTGCACGGTACTCATTTTTGCGCTCGTAGTCGCGCACAATTTCATCACGAGTGCGCTTTGGTTGAGGCGTGTTATTTCCAGAATAGTTAACAGTCATAATTTCACCGAGACGATATTATACGTGCATATCCCGCCCTGGCAATCAACCGCTCGATGAATTTTTGATAAATTACGCGAAATTCAATAAATTTCTGCTCGAGGTCGCCGCTCGTTGTAATACTATATATTAAGCAAGTTAAGAGGTCTGCATACCATATATTGATATTTTTTAACATTGCGTCTGTTAAAAACCTGTTAAGAATCAAACAATCTCCACTATGTGGGGTAAATCGTAAGAATTAGGAATTGTGGATAAAAGGGGTAACTATGACTGAAGCAAACACACAAACTTTTGGCACTCAAGTTGGAAGCGCTGTTGGTGTTCCAAGTGTGCCAGTGACAATCAAAAAACGCGACGGTCGTGTAGTTGATTTTGACCTTGAGAAAATTGTAGACGCTGTCGAGAAGGCATTTCTCGCTTCTGGCGCGATGCAAAATCGCCAGGTCTCCCGCGACGTTGCTAACCTTGTCCTCGCAAAAATCATTGGCGGCGCTGTTGAAGGCATTCCAACAGTTGAAGGTGTTCAGGATCTCGTGGAAGAAGCCCTCATCGAGAGCGGCTTTTCGCAGACTGCAAAATCATACATCCTTTATCGCGCTGAGCGCAGCCGTGTTCGTGACGTCAACTCTCGCTTGATGCAAACCCTGAAAGACATCACATTTACCAAAGCAACCGACAGCGACATGAAGCGTGAGAACGCAAACATCGATGCCGACACTGCAATGGGCACAATGCTGAAATATGGCTCTGAGTCATCAAAGCAGTTCTACGAGATGTGCGTAATTGACCCTGAGTTTGCAAAAG
>JAUMVS010000081.1:3492-6465 GCA_030530045.1 Phoenicibacter congonensis | reverse complement strand
CTTCGGCTCCTCGGGCTTCGGGTCCTCAATGGGGGTAAACACGGCGGGTTCGGGCTTCTCGGGCGGCTCCGGGGCTAGCTCGTGGCCGCTCCAAACAAAGGACTTGTACTCGCACATGATGCTGATGACCTCCTCGTGATCGTCCTTGGTGAGGTCTGCGGCGGGCCTGTAGCCCTCAAGGACCTCGGCGAGGTCTGCGTCCTCGGTGACCTCGTAGACCTCCCAGATGATCCGGTGGCGCATGTGGTAGGCGCAGGGGTGCGGCCCGTTCGGCTCCTCGGTGATGATCGCGAGGTCTTCGCCCTTGCGCCAGATGTCGAAGGGGCCTTCGAGGTCCCACCGCTGCGGCCACTTCTTGAGCTTCCTTGGCTTCTCCTGGACGCCCATCTCGGCCGGGTCGATGCCGTAGGCGCGGTAATATTTGGCATCATAGGCGGGATCGTGCTGCGGCTCGTTGTACTTCATTGCGGTTCCCTTCTCTGTAGGGGCCGCTTTCGCGGCCCCGTTGCTTGCGGTGTTAGGCAAGGCATTCCGACGTGATCTCGCAAGGGGTCCAACTGCCTGACTCGTAGCACCTGACTCCATCGCGGTACATGGCTGCGGCCTCGGCGACTAGGGCGCGCTCGTTCTCGGGGGTTGCTTCGTAGATACGAGAGAAGTTGATCGTTCGGCGCCCGGGCAACTTAAGCTCGCAGGGATTGAACATCCCCCATTGGTTTCCGCCCTCGTCGGTGAAATAGGCCTCTGTGTACAACGTTGTCGGCATGAACCGGTCAATGAAGCCGCGCCGCTGCCAAATCCTCGGCAGACAGTGCGCGTCCCTCTCGTCGTGCTCCGTGGCAATAACCTCGACGGTTAGCCGGCCATCCTCGCTCTTGTACATGTGACGCCGACCGTAATCCTGTGCATGGTGCATGGTGTAGTTGCTCATTTCGGTTCCCTTCTCTGTAGGGGGCCGCTTGCGCGGCCCCGTTGCTTGTGGTGGTTAGAACTTCACGTGGTGGTAGCGGACGGTGTAGACATACTTGATAACACTGTCGACGTACGAGCGGCACATGCGAGCGACGTGCTTCTCGGCTTCGCCCTCGGTGGCGAAGACGTTGACGTCGGTCACGCGCTCGACCTCGAAGACCTCGCCGTCATCGAAGACTCGGGCCTTGCTCACGATGTAGCATCCGCCGAACTCGTTCATACAGGGCTTGTCGCGCAGGCCGTTGAGTTCGATGATGCGGGCGTCGGTGATGGTCTCGCGCTGGATGGTGGTGGTCATGGTGCTTCCTTTCGGTTGGTGACTTTAGTATAGTATACGTCACTACGTGTGACGTTGCAATGGGGTTAGAACGTGATTCCGATCCCGAAGAGTGTGTGGTGCATGGTGTAGTTGCTCATTTCGGTTCCCTTCTCGGTTGTTGTGTTGGTTGTGGTGCTAGAGGGTGTGAAGCTCCACACTCTCCCAGAACTTGACATCGTCAACGACCCGGACATACATCGATAGCCCGTGCTGTGTTCCGTTCTCGTCGATGTATGCAGCGCGGGCGAAGCAATCTCCGACGATCCAGTCGAGGTTGTATTCGTCGGAGCAATCCCCGAGGGCTTCGGCTACCTCGTCGCAGGCATCGTCCCAAATTTGTAGTGTGCCCTTGCGGTTAGCGCCAAAGTCGGTTACCTCTTCGCCGGTGTCGAGGTTGATGAGCTTGCAGTTATCAGTGTTGGTATCAAGGCTTAGTTTACGGTCGATCATTGCGGTTCCCTTCGTTTGTGCTTGTTGTCGTGGAAGTTTGATTTGTCGCAATGGACTCATCGCCCTTCGTTGTTGTAGAACCCCTCGCGCTACCCGTTGGACCGAGTTCCCGGCCTATGTCTCGCTTTGCGGCATGCCGTCGCCCTGGGGGTGTTGCGGCTCAGTCGGTGATTCAGGAGCGGGCTGCGAGGGTTATACGGTTGTCAAGGTGCGCGGCTCTGAGTGCCTAGGGGAGTGTGTGAAGGTGTGCGGACCGTGCCGCGAAGTAGTTGAAAGATTGAAGCGCTAAAGGGCGCTGAGAAAGACTGCCGGAGTCGTTAACGTGTCGCTCCGTGTCGCTGGCTAAATCATTCCACCGGGGTTAGCGACGTGTCAACGAGAATTTTCGCTAGCAACGAGAAAAAGGCCATACTACCAGCGGAAACGTACCGCAAAATAATTGTGGTGGAATTGTGAGCGGTAGGAAACAAGCGGCGAACGGCGCTAGCGACACGACGTTACTAGCGACAGGAAGCGCGGGCACGTGGCCGGGTCGTAGCGCCTGGATGCTAGCGACGGGCCGGAGTCCGTGCCTAGCGACGTGAAACTCCGCCGGCTACCTGCTAAAACGTGCCGCCAGTGTGCGCCTGCCACACCTTTATATATACATCCTGCTATCGGCGCGGCGCGGTAGATCGTGGCCTAAAATAGTCCGAAATCGGACCAAACAACCTAAATAGTCCGAAATCGGACGAAAATTTAGGGGGAGGGGGTGCATCATCACAAATGAAATCACCATGCTACCCAGCGGCCGACCCTCAAAAATACACGCAAACGAAATTAGCGAATTACGAAACACCCCATGTTACGGAACGGGGGACGGCTCGCGCACGATAGCCCGAACACATAAACGAGAGGGCTGATTTGGAAGTAAAAAAGTGCCAATATTGCGGGCGGAAATACACGGCTAAGACGAAAAGAAGCAAGTTTTGCTGCGATAAGTGCCGCGTTTACGCAAGCAGGGGGAAAAGAGTCTGGCGAATCGCGGCACCCGCCGAGTTCGCAGGCGTTTCCCGCGAGGTCCCGAGCGTCATAACCGAGAACGAGATCAGCAAGGCGGTGGTCCAGCTGAAGGGCGCTGCCGCCACGCTCGACTCCGCGTCGATTAACGGCCCCGCCAACATGCGGGCGCTGTGCGGGAGCCTTTCCGCGTCCGTGCTCGCCGCAGTGCGCGAGGTGGGCTTATGAGGGGG
>JAUMVS010000081.1:0-3482 GCA_030530045.1 Phoenicibacter congonensis | reverse complement strand
CGCAAACCAGCGGCGACGGCTGTCAGGCGCGGCGAGGACGCGGCCATGCTCGCGCCCGTCGTGAAAGCCAACGCCGAGATAATCCAGGAACAGGGATGCCAGAAGCCCATGGCCGTGGCGAACAACCAGCGGCTTAGCGACATGTGGGACTTGACCGTGGGCACCGGGGCCGCGTTCGAGCCGCAAGACGTGCCTTTCATCACGCAGTTCGTTACGGACATGGTCCTTGTGGAGGAGTGCCAGCGCCATATGTTCCGAGAGGACGGCACCCCACAGCCCATGGTCACGACCGTTGACGATGAAGGCAACCTAGACGTTATGCCGAACCCTTACTCGAAGGTCATGCGCGACACGATGGCGGAAGCGTTGAAGCTCGCCGACGAGTTGGGCCTTACCCGATTCGCCAGGACCCGCCTTGGTCTTGCTCAGGCGACGGGGCAGGCCATCACCGTGTCCATCGCAGACCAAATCGACCGCGCGATTGCCAGGCGCGGCAAATGAGCTACAGGACTAAGACCGGGCGTTTTAGCGCGGCGGGCAAGCACCAAATCGAGAGAACGCATATCTTCGCCGAGACGTTCCTGACGTTCGCGGGCGAGTCGGAGCTTTGCGGCCAGCCATACGAAATCTCTGATTGGCTTGCCAAGAACATCTGGGACCCGCTGTTCGGCACCGGGTCAATCGACAAGCGGACGCACAAGTTCAGGCGGCGTTTCCGCCGTGCGCTCATCGGCGTTCACCGTGGCTTCGGCAAGTCGCAGTTGGCGGCATGCCTTGTGCTAACCATTGCAACAATGGAGCCGATACCGAACGGCATGTACGGCATCGTGGCCGACACGAAAGACAACACGGCGATGGTAAGGAATTACATCGTCACCATCATCCGCGCCAACAAGAGCCTTGCCGAGCAGTGGACCATCTACAAGGACGTGATACGAAACGACCTCACGGGGCAGGAGATACACGTCTACCCCTACAAGGAAGCGGCGCTGCAAGGCAAGCACTTTCACGTGCTTATCGGTGACGAGATTCACGTCTGGAAGGACGATTCGGTCTGGAAGGCGGGCACGTCCGGCCAGGCCAAAATCTGGAACGCAATCACCATCGGCATCACGACGGCGGGCGCGTCCCGCGACGGCTACCTTTTCAAGCTCTACCACAAGCTCAAGAACGACAAGCACGCCTTCATCTGCTGGTTGGGCATCACGGACGAGGACGACCCGTCCAACCGAAAGACGTGGAACAAGATCATAGCGGCGGGCCGCGTGACCATGGAGGAGCTTGAGGAGCAGTACGAGAGCGACAAGAACGAGGACGGCACGCCCGGTAAGTCGTTCGTGCGCTACTACCTCAACAGGACGCCCATGGAGGACGTTGAGGAGCCTTTCATGCACCGCAAGGACGTTGAGAGATGCAAGAAAAACGAGCTTGCGATCGACTACAGCAGCTGGTTCGCCTACGCGCTCGACGGCGCGGTTCGCGGCGACACGTTGGCGCTGGTGGCGGCTCAGCGCCAAGGCGACATGTGGGCGTTCGAGGAGTGGTGCTGGGAGAAGCCCGGGCCTATGGGAACCTACGACCTCATGCAGGTGGCCGAGGTCATCCAGCAGTTGGCGGCGAAACCCGGCAAGAGCTTCGGCGGCTGCGACCCGGCGCGTATGCAGTTCCTGGCCAACTGGCTCGACCGCGAGTGCAACATCGACCTGTCCGAGATACCGCAGACCTCGTCCATCATGTGCCCCGCGTCCGAGCTTCTGGGCCGCAACGTCGAGACGCACAAGGCGGCGTTCTCGAACACCCCCGTCCTTGCCCAGCACTGCATGAACGCGGTTGCGGCCGAGTCCAAGGCATACGGCAGGCGTCTCGCGTCCGAGCGCAACCGGCACGGGCAGGGCACAAAGCGAATCGACGCGGCGATCGCGGCGGCTATGGCCATGTACGCCTACGACAACAACGAGGACGAATCGCCCTCGATTTACACAATCGACCTCTAGCGGGGGACCACGCGGGCACTCTGATACCTGCGCGGGCTTACCTCCTTTCACCGCGCAACCGGGCTAGGTGTCCCCCGTCGTATCCCTTCGCGGCGGGGGACACTGAATCGACCATGCACACGACCAATAAAAAGGAGTGTGCCAATGGGCCTTTTCTCACGCGCAAAGGCGTTTTTCGGCGGTAGCGCGAACGATCAATACCAATACGCCCTCCCCGGAGGTATCGAGTTCATAACCGTCACGGACGGCGCGGGCAACGTCTCCGCAGAACTCCATTCAAGCAACGAGCACCGAGACGCCTATTACTCCAACGCATTCCGCGCGTGCGAGCTTGCGAAGTGCCGACCCCTCGCAGCGCTCCCGGTCCACGTCTACAGGCGCAGGGACGGCGTCAGGGAGACCCCGAGCTATCGGTTCTGCAAGCGCTACGAGACGATTCTCAGGACCAAGTGGAACCCCTTCATGTCGGCGTCCGAGGGCACCCGTTGGGCGATGATGACCAAGGACATCAAGGGCAACGCCTTTATGCGCCTTGAGGTGGACGGCGCGGGCCTTCCCGTCGCCATCTGGCCGCTTGCCCACAAGCCCGTGGTCGAGGTCCACAACGGCAGGCCCGTTTTCCGCTACGGCGGCGACAAGTTCACCAACCCCGGCTGTTACCTCGACTCAGAGATCATCTGGGTCAAGTCTCCGATTCTCGACTCCGATTGCCTTTACGGCGTCTCCCTAGCAGAGCTTGCCGCGCGTGAGCTTGGGCTTTCCATCGACCTTGAGGAGTTCTACGCACGCACCATCAGCGGCGAGGGCACGTTCCCCGGTTGGCTTGAGACCCCGTCGAAGCTCGATAAGCAGGACTTCGAGACCCTTAAGCGGCAGCTGAGCGACGGCGGGGGAATCGTTCGCGCGGGCAAGGTGCGCATCTTCGACAAGGGCCTTACGTACAAGTCCAACTCGCAGAACATGGCCGACATGTCGCTGGTCGAGCAGGAGAAGTGGATTCTTCAGCAGACGTGCAGAACGCTTTCCGTGCCACCGCAGGAGGTCTACGACCTCTCCCACGCCACGTACAGCAACGTCGAGCAGGGCGCTCTGGACTTCGCCAACAAGACGCTCATGCCCGAGTGCGACTCGCTTGAGCGGGCGTTGTCTGCGCCCATCTGGGCGGCGGGCTACGAGGACTGCTACGTGCAGATTGACATGAACGGCCTTCTTCGAGGCCTGTACAAGGACCGCATGGAGGGCTACCGAATCGCCATCAACGCCGGGTTCTTCTGCGCGAACGACGCGCGAGCCAAGGAGGACTTGCCGCCGTTCGTCGGCGGAGAGGTGTTCTTCCGCCAGTCCTCGATGGTCCCGGTTGACCCCGAGACGGGCGAGGAGCTTGCCGAGCGCCACAACACGTCTCTTAGTTCCGCGCCCGCAGACGGGCCTAAAGACCCAGACACCGCCGATACAAGCGACGTGAGCGGCACCGCGCTTGCCGTCATC
>JAUMVS010000080.1 GCA_030530045.1 Phoenicibacter congonensis | reverse complement strand
GGAGCTAGTTTTGCGGATAAACGAGCGAGCAAAATCCTAGCGACCTTGAGGGTCGTGGATTTTGCGAGACGAAGTTTAGACGCGGAAATAGCCCACGAGGGAAAGCCTGACTGCACAATGGGGACGATGAGTTATGTGCAATGCATAAATTGAACATTTCGAGGTTTGTTTAAACATTAGGTGCTAAATGGGGACGATGAGTTGTGTGCAGCGCGATGAACGACCAGGCAGAGATGTTCATGGTTTCGCGAGGAAAAGGTGCTGCGATTATTTGAACGCGATAACAAATGGGGTTGCCGTTCGCAGAAATTCTTTAAAATTTGTGAAAAAAGTTAAGGAAAAAAGTTGCCTGTACCTGCTATTTTTCATCGCGTTTTACAAATAATTTTCTGAAAATCTCCCAAAGAAATTAAAGAATTCTGCGCATGTTTTTGAAAGTTATTATGGTAAAAAATCTTTAGCTGGTGGATTTTATTATTCAGCAAGACCCGAGGAGTCAAAATGCCCCGAGTGAATGTAAAATCCGAAATTGGGCCACTGACGCAAGTCATTCTTCACCGGCCTGGGAAAGAGCTTCTAAATCTCACCCCGAACACTCTAGAAGAACTTCTGTTCGACGACATCCCTTTTCTAAAGGTCGCGCAGCGCGAGCATGACGCATTCGCCGAGGCACTCGAGACATGCGGGACAAAGGTCCTCTACCTCGAAAAACTCATGGCGGAAGTCTTCGAGCAAGACTCATCTCTTCGCAAACAATTCTTCGAGACATGGCTCGACGAAGCAGGCGTGCATTCGCAATATTACCGCGATGCAGTTGAGGAATATCTCGACTCAGAATACAAATGCAACTTCGAGTTCGTGCTCAAAACCATGGAAGGCATCAACATCGACGAGCTCGATGTTGACACAAAGCACTCTCTTCGGGCCTATGTCACAGAAGAGTCGGAACTAATTGTTCCGCCAATGCCAAATCTTTACTTCACGCGCGATAACTTCGCGATGATTGGAAACGGCGTCTCAATCAATCACATGTATTCCGAGACCCGCAACAGAGAGACGCTTTATGGCGAGTACATCTTCACTCACCATAGCGATTTCAAGGATGTTCCCCGCTACTACAGTCGAACCAATCCTTTTAACATCGAAGGTGGGGACATCCTAAATATCAGCGAGAAGTGCCTGGCCGTTGGCATCTCGCAGCGAACTTCAGCAGACGCAATTCAGCTGCTCGCACAAAACATCTTCTCATCGGACTCACCAATCGACACAATTCTTGCATTCAAGATTCCAAACAACCGCTCCATGATGCATCTCGACACTGTGTTCACGCAAATCGATCACGACAAATTCGTGGTGCATCCAGGCATTCTTGGGCCTTTGACAGTTTATGAACTGACGAAAAAAGGCAGCGGAATCAAGGTTAAAGAAGTAACCAAATCTCTCAAGAAAATCTTAAGAAAACAGCTCGACCGCAAGGTCAAACTCATCAAATGCGGCGGCGGCGACAGAATCATTGCCGAGCGCGAGCAGTGGAACGACGGCTCGAACACGCTGTGTGTTTCCCCTGGCAAAGTCATCGTTTATGAGCGCAACGACGTGACAAACGAGATTTTGCGCGACAAAGGAATCGATGTCGTCGAAATTCCTTCCGCCGAACTTTCACGCGGCCGCGGCGGCCCACGTTGCATGTCTATGCCAGCTTGGCGCGAAGACTAATTCTTCTTACCTATCAAAGGCGGGAATGCCCCGCCTTAGGGTTTTATTTTCATTGTTAGAGAAAGGAAATCTAAATGCCAGTATCACTAAGCGGACGTCACTTCTTGAAGTTGCTCGACTTTTCGACTGACGAAATCAACTATCTTCTTGATCTTTCAAGAGAACTCAAGAACCTGAAGCTGACCGGCACTCCTCATCGCTACCTTGAAGGCAAAAACATTGTTCTTCTTTTCCAGAAGACTTCGACAAGAACACGTTGCTCATTCGAGGTTGGCGCAATGGATTTGGGCATGGGCGTAACCTACCTCGACCCAGGCTCATCGCAGATGGGCAACAAAGAATCCATCGAGGACACAGCCCGCGTTCTTGGTCGTTTCTACGACGGCATCGAGTTTAGAGGCTTTGCACAGTCTGACGTTGAGGAACTGGCTGCTAACGCTGGTGTTCCAGTTTGGAACGGCCTCACCACAGAGTGGCATCCGACTCAGATGCTCGCTGACATCATGACAATGCAAGAGGCGTTTAACTACGACATCAAGGGCAAAACACTCGTGTTTATGGGTGACGCTGCAAACAACGTAGCTCGCTCTCTCATGGTAATTTGCTCGAAGCTCGGCCTCAACTTTGTGGCTTGCTGCCCTGAGGCAAATGCTCCAGGTCAAGACGTAATTGACGCTTGCACACCAATCGCAGAAGAAAACGGCTGCACCATCAAAATCACTTCCGACGTCGCCGATGCCGTCAAAGGCGCTCACTGTATCTACACCGACGTTTGGGTTTCAATGGGCGAGCCAGCAGAAGTCTGGGAGACACGCATTAAAGACCTCGAGCCTTTCCGCGTCACAAAAGAAGTGATGGAAATGGCCGACCCAGAGGCAATTTTCCTGCACTGCCTACCAGCATTCCACGACACAAACACCACAATCGGCGCCGACATCGCTGAGCAATTCGGCGTGACCGAGATGGAAGTTTCCGACGAAGTGTTTGAGTCACCTCAGTCGAGAGTTTTCGACGAGGCCGAAAACCGCATGCACACCATCAAGGCTGTGATGTACGCAACCTTGAAATAGAAAAGCGAGGAAACCATGGCTTACGAAAAGTCCAGTTGTAAAACGATTGTAATTGCGCTCGGCGGTAACGCGCTTGGCAACACGCCTGCAGAGCAGCTCGAACTCGTGCAGAACACTGCAACTCACATTGTGGACATGGTTGAGGAAGACATCGACATCGTTGTTTCTCACGGAAATGGTCCGCAGGTGGGCATGATCAACAACGCGTTTGCCTACGCAAGCGCAAACGATGGCAAAACGCCTGAGATTCCGTTCCCAGAGTGCGGCGCGATGAGCCAAGGCTACATCGGCTATCACCTCTCGCAGGCGATTGTTAACGAACTCAAAAAACGCGAGATGCTTCGTTCTTCTGCATGTGTCGTGACACAAACTCTTGTGGACAAAAACGACCCTGCGTTTGAAAACCCAACAAAACCAGTTGGAGCTTTCATGACTGAAGAAGCAGCGAAAGCAAAAGCGGAAGAGACTGGCCTCACTTTTAAAGAAGACGCAGGTCGTGGTTGGCGCCAGGTAGTGGCTAGTCCTGAGCCAATCAGAATTGTTGAGCTCGACGCCGTAAAAGACCTTGTCGATGATGGCTACATCGTCATTGCAGGCGGCGGTGGCGGAGTGCCAGTTTATGAAGAAAACGGTCAATACATCGGAGTTCCTGCGGTAATCGACAAAGACCGCTCGAGTGCCTGCATGGCTGCTGAATTTGAAGCCGACATGCTCGTGATTTTGACCGCCGTTGAGAAAGTATGCATCAACTTCGGCAAGCCTGACCAGGAAGAAATTTCTGAAATGACAATTGCTGAAGCACGCGAATACATCGAGCAAGGCCAATTTGCTCCTGGCTCGATGCTCCCTAAAGTGGAAGCTTGCATCGACTACCTCGAGAAATTCCCGGGTGGACATGCACTGATCACTTCCCTTGAATGTGCCGCGGAAGGCCTCAAAGGCAACACCGGCACAGTTATTAAGGCTTAGTTTTTTGCCTGTTTATGCGCGCGAACTGGCGGAATTCTATACAAAATTTTTGTTTTGTTCATTTTTTCGAAAGGAGGAACTATGGCAAAAATCGTTAACTCATGGAACGATTGGGACCCTCTGAAACGAGTCATCGTTGGCCGGTGCGACAATTCTGTCATTCCACCAGAGGAGCCAGCAACTTCAGAGAAGGTGCCAATTGATTCTGCAATGCGAGGCATGTGGGGTCTTCGTCCACTAGACACAGTTGAGAGAGGTAATGAGTGCCTCGAGAACCTGGTTAAGATTTTGGAAGATCGCGGCGTTGTCGTTGACCGTCCAACACCTTTGCAATGGAACCAGGCAATCGGCACCCCAGACTTCCGCAACGACTCTATGTTTACCTGCATGCCTCCACGCGACATTTTGTTGACGGTGGGCAATGAGATCATGGCTTCTGCTAACTCATTTAGATGCCGCTACTTTGAGTACCTCGCCTATTGGCCACTCATGAAGCAGTACTTTGATGAGGACCCAGAGTTCCTATGGACTCAGGCTCCACGCCCTCGTTTGACCGACAAGTCCTACAAGCACAACTACTATGACGAGAAGATTTCTCTCGAAGAGCGCCTAGAGCGCACAGCTGCTAAAGACTTTGTTACAACCGAGGTCGAGCCAATGTGGGACGCAGCTGACGTCATGAGAATGGGTAAGGACTTCTTTATCCAGCACGGTTTGACAACCAACAGATCAGCAATGGAATGGTTCCAGAGATATTATCCTGACATTCGCATTCATGCTGTTAACTTCCCTGGTGATCCATATCCAATCCACATTGACGCAACGTTTGTTCCACTGCGCCCAGGTCTCATCATCAACAACCCTGTGCGTCCTCTTCCAGAGGAGCAGCGTGCGATCTTTGAGGCCAACGATTGGCAAATTGTCGACGCCGCGCAACCGGCACACACCGAGCCACCACCACTATGCTACTCGAGCGTATGGCTGTCAATGAACTGCCTCGTGTTGGATCCTAAGACTGTCATTGTTGAGGCATCTGAGGTTCATCAGCAAGAGCAGATGGACAAGCTCGGCATGAACGTCATTCCTTGTGACCTTCGCGACGCATATCCATTTGGCGGCGGTCTGCACTGCAGCACAGCTGACGTTTATCGTGAAGGCGGTTGTGAGGATTACTTCCCGAACAGAGTTAAAGACTCGACTCTCGTTCGCCCAGACATGTGGGAATAAATTGGCTGTATAGGTCAATTTACGCTTCAACTTAACGGTTGATTTGGCGGGCTCCCACGCTCTTGTGGAAGCCCGCTTTTTTCTAAATGTGCAACTTTAACCGAGGGAGGTTTTAAAAATGAGCGAGCACATTCAACTAACCGAAGAGCAAAAACAAGGTATGCTCAAAAAGGTTGTTATCTCTTAGTTCCTAGGGATCTTTATTGAGTGGTTTGACTACGCAAGTTACTCCTATTTTGCTGTTACTATCGGACTTGTATTTTTCCCAGAAGGAGATCCGCTAGTAACAACAATGTCCGCATTCGCAGTTTTTGCGCTTTCGTTCCTCGTGCGTCCAATAGGAGCTTTGTTTTGGGGAAACATGGGAGACAAAAAAGGCCGAAAGTGGACGCTGTCGATTTCGATTCTCGTAATGACCGCCGCCACGTTCTTGATTGGCTGCTTGCCGGGATACGCAATGATTGGTTACGCGGCACCGCTTCTGCTCTTGCTTTGCCGTATGACTCAGAGCTTCTCGGCTTCCGGCGAATACGCAGGCGCTTCCACCTTTATCGCGGAATATGCGCCTGTTAAAAAGAGGGGTCTCTACGTTTCCGCTGTTCCAGCTTCTACCGCAACTGGACTTCTTGTTGGTTCGTTCTTCGCAACCACAATGTTTGCAATTTGCGGCGGCGCAGACGTTCCGTTCGTAACTGAGTGGGGCTGGCGCTTCCCATTCTTGATTGCTCTTCCACTTGGTTGGATTACTAACTACATCCGAACCCATCTTGCCGACTCTCCAGTCTACGAGCAGATGATGGAAGAAGCTGAGAGTGGTGGCCAAGAGGTTGGCTCCAAAACACCAGTTCGTGACGTTATTCGCAAATATCCAAAAACGACCATCATTTGCTTTGGTTCTGCTATTTTGAACGCTATTGGATTCTACGCGGTACTCACATTTATGCCATCCTACCTCGAGGCAGTTCTTGAGTATGACGCATCACTTGCGGGCACAATCACAACGATTGTTCTGTTCGCCTACATCGCGTTTATCTTCCTGTCAGGTTGGCTGTCCGACCACTTCGGACGTAAGAGGATGCTTTTGATTGCAGCTATTGGCTTTGTTGTATTCACGATTCCGTGCTACATGGCAATGAGCACGCTTGAGTTCTACGTCATTTTGGCGGCCGAGCTCTTCATGGCGCTCTTGCTCTGCATCAACGACGGCACGCTGGCATCCTACCTCTCCGAGCAGTTCCCAACCGAGGTTCGCTTCACCGGTTTTGCGTTTACGTTTAACCTGGCTAACGCTCTGTTTGGCGGTTCTTGCTCGGCTATCTGCCTCTGGCTCGTCAGCGTCACTGGCAACCAGCTGGCACCTGGCTTCTACTTCGTCGGCATCGCTGTCCTCGCGCTGATCGCTATCATCTTCTCACGCGAGCACTCCGGCACCGAGCTCTCGGAGGTGAAGATCACGAACTAACTCATCGTCCCCATTGTGCATTTGCACAACACTCATCGTCCCCATTGTAGACCGCACCCCATTTTTAGGACACTAAAAATAAGGG
>JAUMVS010000079.1:1312-6872 GCA_030530045.1 Phoenicibacter congonensis | reverse complement strand
GTACAGACGGCACGAACGGCTACAATTCCGCCGTCGTTTATCTGTACAAAAGAGCAGAAAGCGCCCCGGACGTACCTGCCAGCGCACTTCTGTACACCTTCGCCACCGCATCCCTGACAGGTACATTGGACGGCTGGACACAATCTTTGCCCGACGCGGACGGCAACCCATGCTGGGTCATCCAGTCCCAAGCCGTGGCGCGAACGGCAACCGTATCCGTCTCCGTCTGGACAGCCCCGATAAAGCTGGTAGAGGACGGCGAGGCAGGTGCAAAAACCTACTATCAGAGCACCCCGCCCACCGACGCAAGGGAGCAGGATCTCTGGATTGATACGGACGATAACTGCAAGTTGTATCGCTACAACGGGACGGAATGGCAATCCGTACAGGACATGAACATCCCGCAAATCCTTGAGCGGCTCGTTTCCGTCAACACTACTTTCTCTGTCTTGCAAGGCTCCATTGAAAGCAAGGCGGAAAAAACCTACGTCACGAACCAGTACGATTCACTAATTAAAACTTTCAACAGTACTCTGACCCAGACCGCACAAGCCCTGCAAGCGGAATTTGAAGCGACTGCGCAGAACGCCGCGGGCAGCGTGGATACCAAGTACTCTACACTGATTCGCGCAAGCGGTGACGGCGTGGAAATCGGCAAGTCCAACAGCGCTTTCCGTACCTTGCTGACAAACGAACGGCTCTCATTCATGCAGTACAGCGGCACGGTTGCAACAGAAGTCGCATACATCAGCAACAGAAAGCTGTATATCACCGACGCGCAAATCACAAACAGCCTCGCTATCGGCGCGCAGGGCAAGAATACGTTCGTATGGGCAAAAACATCCAACGGTCTTTCCCTGCGCTATGTAAGCGCGGAAAGCTAAGGAGGACAAAGAACTATGCCGTCAGTGGTCTTTTCATCGAGCAGTATTTCCCCGACCAATTCCTACCGAAAACGCGGAAGCACTGTAACCGCTTCTTTTTACCAGAGCAGCGGCAGTCTCCCCGGTGCGGACAGTTCCATCCAGAGTGTGGTCGTGTCGTTCTCCGACATCACGGTCTATTCACAGACAACAGCCGGATTCTCGACAAACTACTTTGAGGTCAGCCTCGACCTTGACAGCGCAGGTTCTCAGACGCAGGTCGCGTACAGCGTCAGTTCCGCGCTTCTCAATTTCACGGGCGGCAGTATCACCTTTACGGTGTGGGGCGGCGGCAGCAGCACGAGCAACGTCCTAAACGTCCGCAATGGCTGTACAATCACCATCACCGTCAACTATTCCGCCGCTTCTAAGTCTACCGGCTACCTCAGCGCGTCCTCCATCGCGCAGGGCGGAGCAATCGGACTGACACTGAACACATATGAGGACAGCTATTGCCACATCGTGCGCTGGAGTCGAGACAGCACTCACGCGCAAACACAGTATCTGGGTGCAGGAATAAGCTACACGTCGATGAGCATACCGACGAGCTGGCCGACCGGTACGGCGTATGCACAGCTCGAAACGTACACGGATGACAGCTACTCATCCTGCGTGGGCACAGAAGTCTATTCATTCACTGTCACGGTTGACCCTGCGAGCGTTGTGCCGACCGCGGGTACGCTGTCAGTTGCTCTGGTACAGCCTGCAACCGTCCCGGCAAGCTGGGGCGTATATGTGAAGGGGTACAGCACTGCCAAGCTGACACTAAGCGGCAGTTCTCCGGGCAGCGGCTCGTCCTACAAGAACGTCCTGCTTTCCTGCGGTTCTCAGCAAAAAAGTTCGCAAAGCGAAACAACCTTTACGACGGATGCGCTGATGGAAACCGGGATGCTGACGTGTAAGGCGAAAATCACGAACGCCTACGGCAACGCAGCATCAGCAACGGACAAAACGATCACCGTCTACGACTACTTTTCCCCAATTTTCGCGTCTCTTGCAGCGTACCGATGCACCAGCAACGGCACACCAAGCGACACAGGCGCATACATCAGCGTAACCGCAAGCGTGACAATCGCGAGCGTAAACGGCAAAAACAACCTTGTAACGCTCCAAGCACAGTACGCTCCTGCCGGTTCCGATACATGGAGCACCGCACAAGCCGTCACCAACGGCTCCGCAACCGTCATCGGCGGCAGTATCAGCGGCACGAGTGGCTATCAAGTACGGGTTACGGCAATCGACGGCCTGCAAAATCAGTCTGGCAGCTACTCTCAAACGACCGTTACCGCACTAACCTCCGACCATGTTATTTTCTGCATGGACGGCGGGCTGAACGTCAGTGTCGGTATGCAGGGCACAAGACAGCGCGCTGTGCAAATCAACGGTGACTGGGACATCTACCACGGTGCTACCAAGCTCAACGGGACGATTCCCATCAGCCGCGGCGGAACAGGCGGAACGACTGCCGCCGCCGCGCTGTACAATCTGATTAACGCGCTTTCCGCCGTCACACCCGTTGCAGGAGACAGAATCCCCTTCATGGATGCAGACGGAAAGACAGCGGGCTTTGTGACGCTTACGAACCTGCTGACGGCACTCGGCTTCTCCAATGGCATCCTCCCGCTTGCAAAGGGTGGTACTGGGGCAAGTACCGCCGCAGGAGCCAGAAGCAATCTGGGCATCACACCTGCCAACATAGGCGCGGCGGCAACATCGCACTCGCACAGCGGCAATGACATCACATCGGGCCAAATTGATTTGGCACGACTGCCGTTCAAGTGCGCGTGGGGCACGGCATACGTTACGGGTGTTTCATGGGCCACTGTTTCCTACTCAAGCGGCTCAGGCGCGTCAAACTTTTCGTCAACGCCGGTTGTAATCGTGTCGTATGGCGACGCGGCTAACGGATCCAGCGCCTACGGTGTAAACGCGCTTAAAACACAGGCCATCACAAGCAGCAACTTTCAGGTATGTATGTCGGGTGGTTCGGGTTCGGGCAGCCGCGAGGTACACTGGATTGCAATCGGCGCATAAAGGAGGCGTGGTGCATCATGGATAAAATCAAGTCTACTGCGCAGGCGGCGGCAGTCGTCCGCGCAATCAAAGACGCTCTGAACCAGCTCATTGTGCAGGGGCGCGATAACTGCTATATCGTCGTGGCGTGCGATAGCGACCTTAACGCCCTTGCCGCGTATTTGCACGATGAGATTGACAAGGAGAATATTGTAAACGGAAAGGAGAACGAGGCATGAAAGCGGTAAGTGTTGAACCCGTCGCCAGACGAACAGCGGACGGAAAAACGGTAGTCCGGGCGCTCATTGTGGCAAGCGAAACGCCCGAAACGCTCCCGACGACAGGGCAAGACATCGAGGGGATGAACGCTGAGCAGGTGTTCGCCCCTTTTTCTATCCTGTACGTTACGGCTGACACGGACGAGAAGGTGTACATCACCAACGAGTCCGGCGTGTTCGTGCCACAGTAAGGAGGCGCGCACAATGAGCAAAATTCTACAACTCGTACTGCCGTTCTGGGTCATGGCCCGGAAATACGCGAAAACCTACACTGACTCGCGTATGACTGGGCTGGTGGGGCTTGCCTACGAGATGACCCTCGAAAACGGGGTGATGAAAATGACCGTGTATGACAGTCGCGCCATCACGGCATCCCTCGCAAACGGCACATTCATCCTGAACAACCAGCAGTAAGAACGGAGGGAAAAGAACTATGGCAAACTACGTTGACCGAATCAGCCTGAACGGCAATACCGCGGACATCATCGGCATCTCGAACGATGGTTACTACCCCGGTGTTGACCTGACGGTGAAGCACGCGGAAGAAATCGCGAGCTATGACAACGTGTGGGCGTGGATTAAGGCGCGCATTACGGCGGGTAACTACTCGCAGATCCATGTGGCAGACTACATCCCCTTCACCACTTCCAACAATCGCGTTTTCAATGCGCAGGTCGCGGGTATCAACCCGTACACGGGCTATGGTGCAACGGAACTCGGCAACCACATCGACTTCATTACCCGTGAGCTGTGGCCGGAGATGTTCCAGATGAACCTTGTCAACATTAACAATGGTACGTCTGAAACGCTGAAAGACCCGTGGTGCGCGAGCAATGGCTACCTGTTCGTCAACTCTCTGGCGGGACAGGTTCCCAACAGCACGACCAAACCGTTTGAAATGGTGGACAAGGACTATACGGCGGGCGGCATCTACTACTACCTGCCCGACGCGCTGAAAAGCGTTATTGCGGACAAGTTGATTTATACGCAGACGCGCTATCACGAGAGCAACGTCCTTTCCACCGACAACGAAAAGCTGTGGACGAACGTCGGTAAGCTGTGGCTCCCCGCTGAGTTTGAAGTCATGGGCGCCAAAATCATGACTACGATGGGGTGGACGGCGGGCAACGAAATCCAGTATCCGCTCTTTGCTCACAACATGAACCGCGTCAAGCGCGTTCAGGGCGGTAACTCGCGGAGCAACTGGTGGTTGGCTTCTGCTTATAGCGGCAACGCCACCGCCTTCGTGAATGTCAGCGGCAACGGCTACACGAACAACGACAACGCATCCGCCGCGTATCGCGCCCCCATCTGCTTCCGAATTTCCGGCTAATCCGAAACAATCCCGCCGCCCCTTGTGGGCGGCGGGAATACAGGAGGAAAACCAATGAGTAGTGTGCTTGCCCGCAAGCGCGGCATATCCAGCATGGAGTTTTATCGCGTGTGCGGCGAATTGAGAACCGTTTTAATCGCGGCGCTGATGAATGAAAACATCACACCCAAGCGCTGGCGGCCCATCTTCACGTTCCCCGTATCGGCTATGCTGGATGGCCTTTTCGGGCATCTAATCGCGGCGAATGGCATTTACACCAATACGCCGGAGGCCGTGGCGGAACGGCGGCGCTATCAGCGATATGCGCTCAATGATCTTGAGCGCATTGACGATAAGCTGCAAGAGCTTCTGACGCAGCTCTACTTTGGCAAAATCGACGCAGATCATCCTATGCCGCACGCACTTGAAACAGCCGGGGACTTAATCGACCGCGCTGACATGTTGGTTAAAGCGTGGCGCCGAAGCACCAAGCTCATCGTGTCAACCTCGAAAACGGAAAACCAGTAAATTCTCACGGGTTATGTCCTGCAAATCGTTTTGTTTCCCGCGGAGCAACTGGTGGTTGGCTTCTGCTTATAGCGGCAACGCCACCAACTTCGTGAATGTCAGCAACAACGGCTACACGAACAACAACAACGCATCCAACGCGAATCGCGCCCCCATCTGATTCCAACGGTTCATCCCGGCCAGACCGAGTAAGCCCGCATGGGCTGAAAGCCGCGCCGATGTTTTTGTTTGGAAGGAGGGCATAACCCTCCCGCGGGAATGCGGGTAAATACATACCAGCGGTATCTCTCTGGCCGATACCGCGACGTTCGACGCGGCTGCCCGGACGCTTCTTGCATGACACGGGATGGTGACATAGGCGAAGGAATCTAAGCCAAGTACCGTGTTTCATGAGCAGTCCGCTATGGAGTACACAACGCACCACTATAATAACACTCTGCGAGGTATCGAAGTGACCAGTATTGAACGACATGAAGCGCGGTATCGTCGCCGCGTGGCAAAACGCA
>JAUMVS010000079.1:0-1212 GCA_030530045.1 Phoenicibacter congonensis | reverse complement strand
GCAAAACGCAGAGCCTTTGCCGAAAAGTACGATGATTTTGAACGAGTTACAAGCGTCAGCGCCCTCATCAAGGCACATTGGGAATCCAGAAGGGGCGTCATGTGGAAAGCATCTGTTGTAAGATACGATGCGCATTTCTTCCGCAACGCCAGACGGGCAAGTCACGCCCTGCGCGCTGGAAAAGATGTGCGCATGGGCTTCTACAACTTTTGCGTAGTGGAGCGCGGAAAGCCGCGGGACATCCACAGTCTGCATTACGCAGAACGGGTAATCCGCCGTGCGGTCTGCATTAACGCTCTTGTCCCGCTGCTTTCTCACAACCTGATATACGATAACGGCGCAAGCCTGAAAGGCAAAGGAACCGCATTCCATATCAAGCGCTGTGAAGAGCAACTGCGCCGCTACTACCGGCTGACTGGCAGCAATAACGGCTACGTTCTGATTATCGACTTCCGTAAATTCTTTGACAACATTCAGCATGGGCCTGTGTTTGACATCTACGATAAATACATTCAGGATCCGCGCTTGAACTACCTGTGCAAGAGCTTTGTTGCGGCGACGGGCTCCAAGAGCCTTTACATCGGCCCGGAGGACAGCCAAATCACCGCCGTTTCTTACCCTAATAACATCGACCACAAAATCAAGGACGCATGGGGCTGTGAGAATTATAGCCGCTACATGGATGACTCAGAGCTTGTGCTGGACAACAAGGAAGCGCTGAAAAAGCGACGCGACCAGCTCTTTGAAGAATTTGCGAAAAAGGGCATTATTCCGAACCCCAAAAAGACGCAGATCATCAAACTGAGCCGTGGATTTACTTTCCTGAAAACGCAGTTTTTCCTCACCGACACTGGCAGGGTCATCAAAAAGCCCTGTCATGGCAGCGTCAACGTAGAGCGCCGGAAGCTAAGAGCTTTTCGGCGCTTTTATGATACCGGAGAAATGACGCTCAATGACATAGAGCGCTCCTACATGTCGTGGCGCGGTATCTTCAAGGAAAAAGACGCGCACACCGTCCTGAGATCGGTCGATCTGCTTTACTTTGACTTGTTCGCGGTTAAGCCGTGGATTAGTAAAAACCAACGTCGAAAGGAGAATCATCATGTCTGACACCACTAACAACACCCAGAACTCCACCAACGCACTGGGCGAAATCACCGCCCTCAAATCGCTGCTCGCTGACAGCGATTACAGCATCCTCAAAACCCTTGA
>JAUMVS010000078.1 GCA_030530045.1 Phoenicibacter congonensis | reverse complement strand
ATCCGTCGGCTGGGTGGCACGGGCTACACCAGCAGTATCGGCACCGCCGTAGGAACACCAGTTGCAGAGAAATGCAACGATTCTGCGTTCTTTGCCTTCTAATACTGGCATAATAAGTTTACCTCCGCGAGGATCTCGTTATCTGTGGCATGCGAGAGCTGAATGGCGCCCTGCGGACAGGTGGACGTACAGACGCCGCAGCCCTGGCAGACGGTATCAATAACCTTTGCCTTAAGCTGGCCGCGGAAGACTTCTTCCTTGATGGCCTGGAAGGGGCAGCAGCGGATGCACTTGCCGCAGGCTACGCAGCGGGCAGGATTGACATGGGCAATCTGCGGGTCGTTTTCCAGCTTGTCGCGCGAGAACAGCGACAGCACCTTGGCAGCAGCTGCCGAGCCCTGGGAAACGGAGCTCGGGATATCCTTTGTGCCCTGGCAGACGCCGGCCAGGAAGACGCCGGCCGTATTGGTTTCGACAGGACGCAGCTTGGGATGGCCTTCCACATAGAAGCCGTACTGGTCGTAGGAAATACGCAGCTTTTCAGCCAGCTGGCTGGCACCGTGGCTTGCCTCGATGCCGACTGCCAGAACGACCATGTCGCAGGTTACCTCAACCTTTTTGCCCAGAAGCGTGTCGGCGCCGCAGACAACGTACTGTCCGTTGCCGTCGGGGTAAATCTTGGAAACGCGGCCGCGGATGTACTCCGTGCCGTATTCCTCGATGGCCCTGCGGGTAAACTCATCGTAGAGCTTGCCGGCTGCGCGTATGTCCATATAGAAAACATAGGACTGGGAATCCGGAATGTGGTCCTTTGTCAGGACAGCCTGCTTGGCTGTGTACATGCAGCAGAAACCGGAGCAGAGCGGCCTTCCGATGGATTTGTCACGGGAGCCCACGCACTGGATAAAGACGATTTTCTTCGGCTCCTTGCCGTCCGAGGGACGGACAATGTGGCCGCCAGTCGGGCCTGAGGCGTTGAGAAGGCGCTCATACTGCAACGAGGTGATGACATCGGGGTAGCGCCCGCCGCCGTATTCAGAATATGCGGCCGTCCAGTCCATGAGGTCATAGCCTGTGGCGGCTATGATGCTGCCCACTTTCTCGGTAACCAGCTCATCCTTCATTTCGTAGTTGATGGCCTTGGTGGGGCACACCTTGGAGCAGATGCCGCATTTGCCTGTGGTCAGCTTGCGGCAGTAGTCAGGATTGATGGAGGCACGCTTGGGAATGGCCTGCGGGAAGGGAATGTTGATGGCCGTTGTCAGGCCGACTTCCTCGTTAAAGCGGTCAGGCACGGCCTTGCTGGGGCATTTTTCCGTACAGGTGCCGCAGCCTGTGCACTTGGACCAGTCAACGTAGGTGGTCTTTTTGCGGATGGTGATGTCAAAGTTGCCCACATAGCCGCTGATGCTTTCTATTTCAGAGGAAGCGTACAGGGTAATGTTGGGATGCTGGGCCACATCCACCATCTTGGGGCCGAGAATACAGGCAGAGCAGTCCACGGTGGGGAATGTCTTGTCCAGCTTGGCCATCTTGCCGCCGATGGTAGGCTCGCGTTCCACCAGGATGACGGGAATGCCGCCGTCGGCACAGTCCAGTGCCGCCTGAATGCCGGCCACGCCGCCGCCGATGATGAGCACGCGCTTGGTGATGTCAAAGCGCTGGGCGTACAGCGGACGGTTGTTGCGCAGCTTCATGACCGCCATGCCGATGAGCTCGGAAGCCTTGTTGGTGTTGGCTTCCTTGTCCTTGCCAATCCACGAGACATGCTCGCGGATGTTGGCCATTTCAAACATGTAGCGGTTCAGTCCGGCACGCTCCACAGTCTTGCGGAATGTCTGTTCGTGCATGCGCGGGGAACAGGATGCTACCACCACACCGGTAAGCTGCTGCTCATGAATGGCTTTCTCAATGGCAGCCTGGCCGGGTTCGGCACAGGTGTACATGAGATCTGTGGCATATACTACATCGGGAAGGGCAAGTGCACTTTGGGCAGCCTGGGCACAGTCTACAGTGCCTGCGATATTGCTCCCGCAGTGACAGACGAAAACGCCTATTCTCATGCCTGGCCTCCTTGCTTGATTTTTGCAGCCGTGTTGAGAGCCCTGATTTTTGCCAGAAGGCGCTTGGGATAGACAATAAGCTTGTCAAGTCCGAGCCTGTTTTCGCTGATGCCGAAGGCCAGTCCCATAAGCTGGCTGTAATAGAGAACCGGCATCTCAAATTTGGTTCCCATGGCGCTGCCGGCCTGCTTCTGGCGCAGATCCAGGTTCATCTGGCAGAGGGGACAGCAGACGGCGATGCAGTCTGCCTCCATCCTGGTTGCCAGCTCAAGGATGCGGCCTGAGTTTACTGCTGTGAGCGGACGGTGGGGAATGCCGGCGGAAGCACCGCAGCATTCTGTCTTAAGAGGGAAATCCAGAATATCGTCAGCACCACAGGCAGCCAGCAGTTTTTCCATGAGCGTGGGGTTCTCGGGATCGCCGAACTGCATGAGCTCGGCAGGACGGCTCATGAGGCAGCCGTAGTAAGGCGCAATCTTTATGCCTGAAAGGGAGTTGACTGCATGTGCCTTAATGGCCTCATCGTCGCAGAGTTTGCCTATCATCTGCATGACGGATGTCGTGTCGGGCAGGTCCTGAGGCGCAGGCTCGTCAAGCAGCTCGTCAACGCGGGCGCGGAATTCAGGATTCTCCATGCGCTTTCTGGCGTGCTTCATATTGGAAAGACAGGACGGACACGGGGTCATGACGATGTCTGCACTGACCTTTGTCGCCTGCACAAGGTTGCGCACGCATAGGGCTGCTGAAAGCTCGGTGCTGACAGCATGGGCGGGCGTAGAGCCGCAACAGTTCCAGTCAGGCACTTCTACTGACTGAATCCCCAGTTCATTGCAGACCGCAACAGTGGAGAGTTCATAGTCAAGAGACGAGCCTTTGGCAGAACACCCCGGATAGTAGGCTATATTCATGGACGGACTCCTTCCCGCTGGCAACGCTCCTTATATTTCTTAAAGATACGTCCTACAGCCTTGGCACCTTCATTGGGAATAACATGAGGCTTGAAGCCAAGCTTGCGTTTGGCAAGAGCAGATGGAGCAAGATCGACGTCTGTGTAGATACGCAGTGAGCGAAGCATATAGAGAGCCATAGTGCCTATTTCAAAACTACGGCCGAAAAGTTTTACTGTGTTCAAGAAGGACAGCCAGAACTTGTTCATGTGTCCCACCTTGATGCAGCCTTCCTCGCGGGCCATATGGCGCAGGGTTTCCATGACTGAGGCTACATCAATATTGTTGGGGCAGCGCAGGGAACAGGTGGAACAGGACAGGCACATCCAGATAGCTTCAGAGTGCAAAAGCTGTTTTCTTAGCCCCAGCTGGACAGCCCGCATCACCTGGTTAGGCTGCATGTCGTAGGTAAAGGCTGCCGGGCAGCTGGCAGTACAGTTTCCACACTGGTAACAGCTGGAAATGGTCTGTCCGCTTCTGGCTTCAACTTGTCTGATGAAGTCAGGGTCCTGTGAGCGGACGATGTCTAGTGGCATATCTGGCATGTGGAGCTCCTCAGGGAATGCAGAGCTGCCTTGTGGCAGCACAGACCCGTGAATTTACTCTGAGAAAGGGTTGTCGTGTTTTGCCATGGTCCCTTCCGGTACGGGTAAGAATCTGTGGCAAATCAGGAAATTAAAGATTTAACAAGTAACAATAACGAAAAAAAATGTTACTAGCAATAATTGAATACTGTTCTGCTTATCTTATGAGATCTCGTTCTTTTATGCACGTGGGCTCAGAACAGTATGCAGTCTGCTTTGTGCAGATTTTCCCAAGATCTTTACAGCTGTGCCCCTTTCTTTTTGTCTGGCACGGGATCGTTTTCATAAAGAACTGTGTATGGCCAGCTATATTGCAGGAAGTGTCACAGCTGCGTCTCTCTCTTTTTGTTTTTCTGCTTCTGTGACGCACGTGGATCTGTGGTGCAGGCAGAGTCTCAGATACGGGTTTGAGTTTATACAGCAGCTGCCTTATAAAACGCCATTCCTGCCTCTGGCGGCAGGACCATCTGTAATCTATTTTCCGGGCTTTTGCGGCTGCTGACGGCATCTGGCAAAAGCAGGCAGCATACACAGGAGCCTTTTATGTCCCATGACTACCTTATACTTCACGGTATTAATCTGAATATGTTCGGGCGGCGTGATGCCAGGGTGTATGGCACAGCCACCCTCGATGATATCAACAAGGCCCTGTATACAGAGGCGCAGAACCTCGGCGTACAGCTGGATATATTTCAGACCAATGTGGAAGGCCTGATGGCCGAGCGCATTCACCAGGCCCTGGACGACGGGACCAAGGGTGTTGTTATCAATGCAGGTGCCTGGACGCATTACAGCTACGGCCTGCTCGATGCTTTGGACATCTTGTCCGTGCCCGTGGTGGAAGTGCATATGTCGCATGTGGCAGGACGAGAATCCTTTCGTCATGTATCCGTGATTGCTCCGGCCTGCTGCGGCACCATAGCCGGCTTTGGCATCAACAGCTATGTGCTGGGCCTGAAAGCCCTGCACCAGGTGGTGCTGGAAAGATCTGTGTAGTGCTAAAAAAGAACAGCCTGCTCCGCTCCCATTAAAGAGCAGGGCAGGCTGTACAATTGAAACAGAGAAGGGCTAGGCAAACTTCTTGCGGGCGTTTGCAAATCCCTTTGCAGACCCCCTGATGACCTTTTCATCGACACAGAAGGCCAGGCGGAAGTAGCCGGGGCATCCGAAGCCTGAGCCCGGGACGCCAAGGACGCATTCCTTGGTCAGCTGCTCGATAAAGGCCTTGTCATCGCCGCCCGGGGCTTTCGGGAAGAAGTAAAAAGCACCCTTGGGCATAGAGAATTCGTAGCCTGCGTCAGTAAGGACCTCGGCCATGGCGTTACGGCGCTTTGTATAGATGTCCACATCGACGCTGGCACCAAGGGCAGCTACCATTATGTGCTGGCCGATAATTGGTGCGTTGACGTAGCCCAGAATGCGGTTGGTCAGGGTAAGGGCTGCCATCAGCTCGTCCCTGTTCTCAAGAAGCGGTGAGACGGCCGCATATCCGACCCGTTCACCAGGAAGCGACAGGTTCTTTGAGAAGGAGCTTACGCAGATGGCATACTGGTACAGGGGCAGCACTGAGGGAACAGTGACGCCGTCATAGGCCAGGAAGCGGTACGGCTCATCGGAAATAAGCCAGATGGGATGATCGTATTCCTTGGACTTGCGCTCAAGCAGGGCGCAAATTTCCTTGATCTCATCCTCTGTGTAGACGGCACCCGTGGGGTTGTGCGGGGAGTTGATGAGCACAGCCCTTGTTTTGGCAGAGATGGCTTTTTCAAGGGCGGCTGTGTCAGGAGCAAAGGTGTCCTTCTTGCTGGGCACTGTTTTCAGGACGCCGCCGTGGTTGGAGACATAAAAGCCGTATTCCACAAAGTAGGGGGCGAAGGTCAGAAGTTCCTCGCCGGGGTTGAATATAGCCTTGAAAACAGCATTGAGTGCGCTGGCGGCACCGACACTGATAATGACATCGCTGGCTTCCAGATGTACGCCCTGATCCTTGCTGAGCCATGCGGCCAGTGCCTCGCGGGCAAAAGGTGCCCCGGCATTGGGCGTGTATCCGAAGGCAAAGGGCTGGTCTGCTGTCTTGGCAAAGGCCTTCAGGCCTTCAACGACCTCAGCAGGGGCGGGAAGATCCGGGTTGCCCAGAGAGAAGTCATAAACATTCTCGGGGCCGTATTTCTTGCGAAGCTCGATACCTGCCTCAAACATGCGGCGGATCATTGATGAATTGGCCAGGTAGCCATGGACTGCTTGGGAAAGAAGCTGCATAGACTGCTTCCGCGCTCAGTATGCCGGCATATGCCGTGGAGAAGGCGCGGCCTCCGTATTTTCTCCATGTGCGAAAAAAACGTGTCTTTCAAAGACTGTTTGCCTTGTTCCTTTTTCTACTGATGCAGTACCCTTGTCAATGAGCATACGAAGGGGAACCTTGCAGGGAAGGGGTAAATGCAAGGGGCTCCGGGCAGATGGAGGATAAAAAGGCATTGCCCTGGCAGACGTACCAGCAGCAGGAAAGATCTGGTACTGCCGAAGGAATGCACGAAGAAGATCTTCGTTCTTGTAATAAGGATCTCTTTGGGATAAAACACCTATTAGCAAACAGTGGAGGGGTTATGATGCATCATTTTGGCCGTGCAGCAGCATGCCTGCTGATTAGTGCGTTTTGCCTTGGCGGCTGCAGCAGCACAGACAGCACAACAGAGCAGGACATGTATGTGTCGGTAAATTTTGGCGACATGCACCGCTGTTCCCGCATTTCTCCGGAAATAACCGTCTATAACGCCCCACGGGAAACACAGTATTTTGAAGTCAGGGTGACAACGGCAGAGAGCCCGGTCCAGTATCTGGGCGGTGGCCGATGGAACTGTTCCGGGCGCAACGAAGACAATGCGGATGTAATTCCCGAAGGCGCCCTGGTTAATTCCTATCGCGGGCCGTGCCCGCCCAGCATAAAGCCAGGTCCTCACGAGTTCCGGTATACCATTTCTGCCATGTCCAGGCAGTCAGAGAAACCACTGGCAGTGCAGAGCTACACCCTGGTACTGGATGACTAAGACCATAATCATTTCATGAAAGGTATTGAAAAAGGCGGATTTATCCGCCTTTTTTTGTGCCCAGCCGCAATAATAGCCGAGCATCACTACCGGTTTGTCCTTGTGTAGCAGTTCCGGAGTCTGTTAGGATGCTTGTGCCGTATCTTTTCAGTACTTTGGAACGGAAAAACTGCCAGGCCCCGGATGCCGGATGGCAAAAACAGGGCCCTGGCCAAAGGAGAAAACCAGTGGCTGTACGCTTTTTTTCTTGCAAACCTGCTGCAGCAGTCCTTTTCGCT
>JAUMVS010000077.1 GCA_030530045.1 Phoenicibacter congonensis | reverse complement strand
TGGTGCGCCATGAAGGACTCGAACCTTCGACCTTGGGATTAAGAGTCCCCTGCTCTACCAACTAAGCTAATGGCGCAAATTCGACATTAAACACTGATTGCCAGCACTAAGTTAACTATTTTAGCTTAACTACTAGCTAATCGCAACTTGAAAAATGGGGTGGGTGATGGGACTTGAACCCACGACCTCCAGAGCCACAATCTGGCATTCTAGCCAACTGAACTACACCCACCATTTCGCAAGCTTGATTATTCTATCACAGAAAAGTGACAGAAAATGAGAGATTGCAAAATGGAATTTTCTATTCGCAACAAAGTTGCTCGCGAAGCGCTGTGCATGCGCGTGCGCGGTGCGAGATCTTGTTCTTTTCCTCAGCGGAAACCTCGCCTAGCGACTTCTCAAAATTAAACTCTGAAGGGTAGAAAATTGGATCGTAGCCAAAGCCAAAATCACCAACGGCCTCAAAGCCAACGCGACCGTAGACCTTACCATCAACGCAAGTTTCAACTCCGTCCTCATCAATGAAAACGAGAGCGCATGAAAAATGAGCTGTTCTTTCCTCGAAAGGAACACCCTCAAGATTCTTGAAAAGCTTTGCATTGATTGCAGGCTGACCAGCGCCTTCCCCAGCGTAACGGGCTGAAAGAACACCTGGCTCACCGTTTAGGGCGTCAACACAAATGCCGCTGTCATCGGCAAGCACGCAAGCGTTGATGCCTTGCGCAACACAAATTTCGTGAGCCGCACGAGCTTTGATTTGAGCGTTACCCACAAAAGTGTTTGCATCTTCCACAGGGTCGCTTTGAATGCCAGCATCGGCCATGGTCTCGAGCGAATAATCTTCTAAATTCAGCATTTCTTCTAATTCCATAGCTTTGTGCTGGTTAGAAGTTGCAACAATAACGCGTCTCACTATTTATTCCTCGTCAAAACTCTTAAACTCAACGTCGGTGATTTCAAAACCCATGATGCGGGAAGCAATTCTATTACGAAGCTCGGTGTCAACTCCGCTTGTGACGAAGCGCAGGTGGCCTGGCTCGCGAGATTCCGAGAACTCGTCACGGCGGTCTAGCGTCTCAAACACGTCGTGCGCGGTCTCTTCTGAGGAATTGACCAAGCGAACGTCTTCTGTGAAGCAAGCCTTGATTTCGTTGTAGAGCAGAGGATAATGCGTGCAGCCAAGAACTAGCGTGTCGATGTTTCCGCCAAGAAGCGGCGCAAGCTCGTCCATAACGCGCGCCTGGCGCACGTCAAGAGCCTCGATGTATTCCTGAATGAGCTCGTCTTCGACCAGCTGAACCAGGTTAGGAGTCGGAAGAGAAACGACCTGAATGCCGCAATCAAGGTTGCGGATCGCCTTTAGATAGGCGCCGCTCGTAATTGTGCCGACTGTGCCAATAACTCCGACCTTGCGGGAACGAGTCGCCTCGACGGCTGCACGAGCGCCTGGCTGAATTACACCCATGACAGGCACATCGACTGCCATCTGGCAAGTCGCAAGCGCTGCCGCAGTTGCGGTATTGCAAGCAATTACGATTAGCTTGCAGCCAAGGCCAGCAAGCCAATTGCAAATTTGAAGGCTGAATTTCTCGACCTCTTCTGGTTCACGAGGGCCATAGGGACAACGACCCGAATCGCCGAAAAAGACGATGTCCTCGTGTGGAAGCATTTCGCGAAGTGCTTTTGCTACAGTTAAACCACCAAAACCACTGTCAAAAACACCAATTGGAGCATTTTTTCTAGTAATGGATGACAACAGCGTCTCCTACCTTACACAGACTGAACAAATCGCTTGCCTTTGATGTTGGCAAGTTGATGCATCCGTGTGACCAGTTCAGGTTCTGATAGGCGCTACCGCCGAAGCTGGACTGCCACGACGCATCATGCAGACCATGGGAGTTGCCAATAAATGGCATCCAATAGTCCACGCTGCTCTCCCATTCATATGTTCCGTCGGACTTCTTTGGTCCGCGAAGTTTTTGGTCGGTCTGCTTGGCGTTAATCATCCAAACGCCGGTTGGTGTTGCGTCGCCGATGTTAGGGTTGCCAGTTACAACGTCGGTTTCCCAAACAAGCTCGCCATTGTCATACATGTAGGCGTGCTGCGTCGTGAGATCAACGTCAATCCAGCGACCGCCCCAGTCAGCCTGGCCTTTTGGAACCAAAGCGTTGGCTGATTGAGTTACGTCAACGGAAATATTCTCGGTTGAGCCGCTTTTAATAGCTGCGATGATTTTATCGGAAAGACCCGAGCCATCAGCTGTCCAGCCATAGGTTCCGCCGCTTACAGTAACCGATTTGCCGGTGGCTGGAAGCGTGTAGGTGCGCTCACTGCCGACTGTGTTGCATCCGTCAGCAATTTCAGTTGCCCATGCAGAAACAGCGTCCTCGTCGAGTGTAACGTTGAAATTGTCGTCAACTTTAATCCACTGAGCGAGCTTCTCACCGTTTACAGCAGCAGCTTCTGAGTCGCCCATCATGATTTTGAAGTTGGCTTTTCCAAGAGCGTTTGCCTCGTTAAGAGCCGCGGTAAAACGCGAGTCATTCTTGAAAAGCGTTGGCTTGATGTATTGGTCGGCGCCGACAGACACCTTCGTTTCCATTGCAACGATTGCGGAAGTGATTTGCTTTTCTACTGCCTTGGCGTCAATTTTTGTGCCGTAGGTTTCGGCTGCAATAACAAAAGCGTTAGTTGCAGAATCCCAAGCGATGTGCGCGTTCACAGAATCGGTTTTGTTCTGGTTAGCAGTGTTTACGTTTTCCTCAACAAGAGTTCCGAGCGTTCCCTCGTTCAGATTGTAGGAAACTACGCTTGTGAAATCCTTCTCTTTGAAAATCTCAACTGGCCAAGCCCACGCATTTTCCGACTGAATTGCAGTCTTCGTGATTGCGTCGGTGTCAGCTTTAAAGTTGGTTGTTTTAGCGTCAACTTTGAAGTTCAAATCGGAGCCAGTTACTGCCACAGAAAATGAGTTGAAGTTTGAGTCGAGCTCGCTTTTAACAGCATCGGCCGTCTTCATCGAAAGATCGAGTGAAGAAAGCTTCGAGTTTGGCATGAACATGAAGTTAAACATGATTACGCCAGCCAAGTAAATGACGGCGATGATGCCAGCGATTACGCCACAAATGATTGCAGCTTTCTTTTTTGGGTTGCCGTTTTTCTTTGCGACGGAGACCGCAGAAGGCGCGTAGCCCTGTGGCTGGTGGACCTGCTGTTGCGCAGTTTGATGCGATGCGGCTTGCGCAGGAATTGCTTGAGTTGGCTGAACCGCAGGAATTTTTGTAGTTTGTGCGCTTGTTTGTGAAGGCGAATATTTTTGCATTTTTTGCTCGTTTTTCTTCGCGTGTTGTGCCATGAAAAGGGGTCTCCTGGTTGATAAATTTGCAAAATTTTAATGATATAACAAGCGCCTGAACGCTCTGTTAATTTTCCTTAAACTTTGGTAGGTCGAAAACTTGACCTTATTGACAGGTAAATCCCAGGTCCCGGTATAAATTACAGGGCGACCCGAGAACGATTTTTTGAACTTCGTAAAGCCTGCCCATGGGTGATTTTTATCTTCTGAAAGTGTGATGCCCCAGAAGTCAAAATGCTTCTTGCCGGCAGCCTTCGCGTCAAGAATTGCTTGCACGAGAAGCACTCCGTTTGCGCGCAGCTTTCTGTGCGCTGGCTCAGGGCTGTTCGCGGAATGACCGTAGAAGCGAGTCTCTCCGTCATCGAACATAAGAGATGCAGCCAGCGGGATGCACTCTCCTTCCCCGTTCTCTGCAGAAGACTCGTCGGCTTCTTTGTGCAGCTCGAGGATGTAGAGCATCGCAAAGTCTTGAGAAAGCTCTTCGATTAGATATTCCTTGCTTTCGCCAACCCAATTGTTCTCATCAGCACAAGCCTTCAAGAATTCAAAAAGAATGTCGACATCAGCAGGATCTTTCGAAACGCGAATCGTCATGCCGCGCTTTTCACGTCCGCGCCAATAACGAGTGCGCTCTTTTTCTATGCCTTTGAGCAGGTCTTTCTCGTCGATGTCGAGATCAAGCACCCAGGTTGCTTTTGGATTTAGGTCGAACGACTTAACGAAGCCAAGCTGCTTCATTTTTTCTGCATCGATTTGAAGCGTTGGCTCAACGCGCACGAAAAAAGAGTTCGTTTGCTTAGCTAGAGCTTTTAAGTCAGAAATTGCCTGAGCTAGGGCCTCTTCGTCCTCAAGATTTGGGCCGTAGGGGCAATAAATGTAGTTACCCATGCTCGTCTTTTTGAGCACGGCGTAAATCTCGTAATTTTCTTTTTTGATTGAGAATGTTTGGTTACCCTGTGACTCTTGAAAAGATAACCACTCATCGCTTTGTAAAAAATGTCTCTGCATTCGATAAATTATACAGCCAGCAGAAGTGATGGTCAGTGGTTGGGGTGGAAATACACCAAGACGCTGAACCAGCTCTACAACGAGGAATTAAGTGCGGCAGCGAAGGCGTCGACAACGACTGAAATTTCTTGCTCGACATTGAAAGGACTGTTGCTTTTGAGGCACCAGTAGAGAAGCTCATAGAACCCACCCATGCGCACGATTACAACGCGCTTTGCTTTTTCCAAATTTTCTAATTGCGCTGTGCGTGATTGTGGAGATGAAGGATTACGAGTAACAGGTGCTACGATTAAAGCGTCCTCTGCCGAGCCAGCTTCGAAAGATTCTCCTTTTACTTCCGAAGAAGATTCATCGTTAACTCCAACATGACTGAGCGCCCATTCGTAGTTAAAGGCTAGTACGCTTTGCGTTAGTTCGCGACTTGAGATTATGTCAGTCAAAAACAGGCGCGTGCCTGGTTTTTTCAGCAGCTTCTCAAAAAAAACAGTTCCAACCTTTTTAATAGCGTCAAAATTCCCGCGCAAATCAATGTCGCTAAAGCCAAGTTTTTCCATGCTGCGCGAAAGCACACTTTCCATGAATGCAATCGCTAGCGATTCCTTCTTCGGGAAATGATATTGAACGAGATTGCGGCTGATCTCACAAGCCTCTGCAATTGTTGTGTAGGACGTGTTCTTGTAGCCCACAGTGCTAAATTGCTTTTCTGCTTCTTTCACAATTTGAGCTTTGAGCTGTTCGTTTTTTGGTCGCGACATGCGCCTTCCTTTCTTCCACTTACCATAATACGGCATTTTTTCCTTGACACGTATAGGATTAATAAGTAACATCAAACCAAAGAAAACCTATACGGGTACAGGAAACGCAAAAAATACAAGTTAAAGGTAAGGAAAGGAAGAGGAAATGTACACAATTGAGCAGGGCATGGCCAACATCATGGCAGACCCAACTTTTATCGTGATTGCGGCGTTCGTGACCTACGGCTTCGGGTTCATTCAGTACGGCGCAAGCATGTGGATGCAAGTCAAAAACAAACAGTGCCCATTTTATTTTTGGCAGCATTGCTGGTACTTTGGTCACGATGTCACGTTTGGCTTCATTTGCTTTAACCAGTGGTTTTTTCAAATTGACTGGTGGCTATTTAAAGTGCTGTGTATCGGCTGCATGATTTTTGTCGGAATAGAGATTTTCAGCTTGTGGAAGTGCGTCGAGAACGAACGCGACGAAGTGTTCGGACGTTTCACCAGCGGACGCCCTGTCAGCCGCGGCTACGCGTGGACGCGCGGTTTGATCGGCTATGCAATTGGTGTTCTGCTGTTCCAAGCCCTTCGCGTAAATATCGGCGATCCAATGTGCTTGTTTTTGATGATGTCAACTAACGCCACCCTCGCCCTCATGGTGCAGCGTCGCTATGACGAAATTGGTCACTACCAGCCAGGCATGAAATTTCTCGCAATTTTCACCCTGCTCGGAACGATTTTTACGTTCTCGCCAACTGGACTCGGCTTCTTTGCAAGCGTGGTTACCCCGCTTGACAACCCGTTGTTCTACGCAGTCGGAATACTCTGCGTTGCAACTTCATTCCGCGCGATTTATGTCGCTTTTCAATTAGCTAAAAACGAGAAAAATAGCGAAGCAGAAAAAGTGAAAGCGAAACAAATTCCACAAGAAAACTAGGGTTTAACCCGCAAAACGAATTAATGAGTTGAAGGAGGTCCCAAATGATTGATTCGATGTTTTCTTCATATATAAACGCTGACGTGTTGCTGCAAGATTTTGTGACAGCACTAACCCCTGGCGCACCCGGCTTCGCATCAACGCTCACGGTGCTGCTCATCACGTTTATCCTGGGCTTTCTAGTCTACGTCTACTCTTTTGTGCTCGTGTTGCGTGAAGGTTCGGCGCCCTACCCTGTGTGGCTGCACACGTTTTACTTCGCTGCCGACCTGATGGGTGTGTTCGTTTTCTGGTGTGCGTGGAACCAATGCGATCACTTCTGGTTCTTCATGCTTGGCTGCGTCGGCGAAATTGTGTGGGTCGGGTTTGAAATTTTCTGCCTTTGGAAGGCTATCACTGTCGAGCGCATTGCGATTTGGGGAAACGACGCGCCAGCAAGCAAAGCAGTGCTGTGGTGCCTCGCACAAATTGCAATTTTCTTCGTTAGCCTGAATTTCCTGCGCGTGGAGCTTGGCGATGTTTCAATGTTCAAGTTTTGGATTTTCACACAGGTACTAATCGTTTGCGTGCCTGGCATGTTTTGGAGCACACGGAAAACGCGCATCGGGACGTGCTGGCAACTTGTTATCGTGCTTGTGCTCGTCGCCGTTATGAGCTTTAATCCGAACAACATGTGGGCGCTCATCAGCCCGAACTACTTCAGCGTCGAGGCGAACCCTTGGTACTACGCGATGGGAGCGGTGGTTTGCTGCTTCGCTGTCTACGACGTGTGGATTTACGCAAAACTACCGAAAAAACCCGAACGCCTTGCGAACGGCAAGAAGCCAATTTGGTAGAAACTCATCGTCACAATTTACAGGTAACAAGATGAAGACTGGGCGTGCGTTCGTGCAGGCGACTTATGAGAGCGCAGCTCTCATCCGGAGCCAAGCGAATGCACGGCAGTCTTCAATCGCCGTCGACTCA
>JAUMVS010000076.1 GCA_030530045.1 Phoenicibacter congonensis | reverse complement strand
CCTTCGCCACCGTCAGAAAAGCCAAGCCCAAAAAATAGATATTGCAAAGCAGCCGATACATAAATATGGCGGGAATTACTCCGCTGTATCTATGTACCGGCTGTTTTTTCTATACCTTGTTGGGATCAGGCTCTGCGCTTGTCCAGCTCATTAACAATTATCTGGTGCTTTTCTTCATTAAGGTCGTACAATGTGAAAAGCAGTATTGCCATAATTATATACAGCACGCACGGCAGAAGCGATATTGAGGCGTTTATAACTGTCAGCACCTGAGCATTCTGCACTTCGTTAGCCGCATACCCAAGCTGTCCCATTATTGCAATGAGCACCGCCGGTCCTACCGCACCTCCCGTTTTCATGCAGAATGACATAAATGCGCTTAAAAATCCGTCACTGCGAACACCGTAGCGATATTCACTCATATCAACGCAATCCGGTATCGCACTTGTCATAAGAGCTGTCGACATTCCGTGGAACACCCCACACAGCACAATGCACACATAGTACATAGCAGATGGGGCCGGAAAAATATAAAGCAGTCCGTAAAACAACGCCGAGACAACGAGCGATTTTGCACAGTCGTGCTCTCTGTTTTTCGAGTGCCTTGAGACGACCCACGACACGAGCGCGGCGCCTATAACGCAGCCTATCATATTTACGAGGCTGTATGAGGAATATAGCGAGTAATCTCCGACATAATATTTGAAATAATAAGTGTACATCGCAGCTTTTCCGTAAGAAGAAAAGCCAAGCAGCAAGAAGCAGCTTACGCAAACCACGGCACACTTATTGCCGAAAACGCACTTGAGCAGCTCGCGAGCGCCCGCTTTTTTCTCTGCGACCGGAGTTACTACCTCTTTGGATACTCTGACGGAATTAAGAAGAAGCGGGAGGCCTATGACAACGGTGATAATGACAGCGAACAGATAACCCATTCGCTCATTACCTCCGCCCAACTTCCCTACAGCTGAAACCGCGATCATGCCGAGGATACCGTTTCCCACATTGACAAACAGCTGCCGCTTTCCGGCAAGCTCGGCTCGAGTCCTGCCGTTTGTTGTGGCGACGCTTATCATCGCCGCATAACTCATGTTGCATATAGTTGCGGCAACCGTGAGGAGTATGTACATTATGTACATGTACACTATTTTTGTGGTACTGCTCCACTCGGGATTTGCATTGAACAGAGCTATCATGAATATTGAGGTCAGAACACCGCCGAGAGCTACCCACGGGCGATACCTTCCCCAACGTGAACGCGTTCTGTCGCACAGCATACCCATAAGCGGATCATTCAGGGCATCAAACAATCTTACCCAAAGCAGCAGACCGGATACGACAAATGCGTTTACTCCGATAACGTCGGTATAATATATTGTAATAAAGGCTGTGACCCAATAATAAATAAGATTGTAGCCGAGATCGCCAAGGGTTATCTCGATCTGTTTTTTTCGCGGGATGGAGACATCGGTTGATGCCGTGCGGCTAAAGCTCATGTTGACACCCCTAAAGTCTAATGTAATTAAATAGCCATAATGGTACGCATTTGGCTCATATCTGCCGTTTCGACAGATATGAGCTGCTTTGCATCAGGCTAAAGATTCAGCCTTCTTGAGTCTTACGCTTCGGCGGACGGGCAAAGAGGAGTCCGATAACACCTACGAACCCGAAAGCCACAAAGATGTTGATCGCCATATCGTAAGAGCCGTTCGCATCGTATATGGCGCCGGCAAGCGTAGGCGCTATGCAGGTGACTATGTTCATGATCGGCAGCAGGAGTCCATATATACGGGCGTAGGCCTTTTTGCCGAAATAATTTGAAATAACCGCGGGAACCTGAACAAACGCGCCGCCGAAGCCTCCGCCGATGAGAATGCCGCAAAGGTATACCATTGCGATGGAATCGCAGCTCTTGAGCAGAAATGCGCCGAGCATTGTAACGAGCGTCATGACCAGCCACACCCACCGGGGCTCGACATAGTCACTGATAGCGCCGAATACGGGGCGTGCAATAAGCGAGCCGATGCCGATCGCCGACATAAGCATTGCAGCCTGAGTGGCTTCAAGGCCGTTTTCAAGCACAAGATTTATGCCCTGATTCATCACGACAATGTATACGCAGAAGTAGCCGCACATACCGAGCAGTATCATCCATGCCGTAGGCGTTTTTATAGCATCCTTATACTCCCACTCAACGTCAGTTTTGTATACTCTGGACGGTTTTTTCGCTTTACCGGTTTCCGATACCGATTTGCTGCCGTTGAGATAACCGTCCTGCTCCTGTCCGACCATAGACGGTTTTTCAATGAGAAAGCATTTGATTATCACAAGGTTTACTGCCGCCGCGATAGCGACAAATATCCAGCATGCCTGCCAACCGAAATTTCCGGCAAGCTTGGACATGATTGGGGCTGCGATAAAGCTGCCGACGCCGGCCGCAGTCGCCCAAAGGCCGAGCGAGAGCGAGCGCTTCTTATCGTGCCAGAATATGATGGTATTCTGAAGCGGCAGAGCCGTACCGAAGTTAATGCCTATACCGAGGATGAAGCCATATCCGATTATGAACATCACCGAGTTGCCGTTGCAAAGGAAGCCCATAACCAAAGCGGCTACTATGATCGCGCAGGTGCCGACGTACATTGATATCTTGGCACCCTTTTTGGTGATCAGATTGCCGACAACTACGCCGAACAGGCCCGAAAACAGATTGAACAGCGTTGCGCCTAGGCCTAGAACTGTTCTGCTCATCTCTGTCTGTGCGACCATCATGGAGTTTGCGACATTGCCGCCGTACATTGGGAAACCCGAGTTTATGAAGTATGTAAGCCAGCAGATAGCCACTATCCACCAACCGTACCAGCGTTTAGGCTTTATCATAAAATTGTTCTCCTATTATATCTCTTTAATTATCGTCAGACGATCTGAAAAAATTCAACGATCGTATCGCTCGGGCCATTCACCCAGGCAGAACGTATCTTGCCATAAGGCTCAAGCTTATGCTCTGCGATCGGGCGGATGGTTTCAAAGCCGTTATCATCGCAGACCGATAGCGTTGCCTCCAGATCATCCGTTGTGAAGCAGGTAGCAAAAATGCCGAGGTTTTCAGGCTTGACCACATTTTTCAGGCTCTCACCTTCAATGGAATAGTGTATTAGCTCGACCACCGGGCAGCCCGGAGTGAGAAACATGGCAAGACGGCTGTGTGTTCCGTACGGCACCTGCACGACCGGGTCAACAAGGCCGTCGGGCATGGTGTCATCGAATACAAGCTTTCTGCCGAGTATATCTCCATAGAATTTCTTGGCCTCATCCATATCCCGCATTACCTGTGCACAGTCGGTCAGATTTCCGAAATATCCGTCTATCTGCGGTATTGGCTCCTTAAGACGCTGTATCATGGCAATGGGCAGCTTATCGGGGCCAAGCATAACGCCCTCGGAAACGTCCATGTTTATCCAATCAGCGCAGTAGTGCACCGGAGCAGACAGGAACTTATAGCCCATGCCGCTGAAATCGAGACAGGCTTTCATATTATCGCTGCTCTGAACAGCGATATCCAAATAGCCATAGTCCCAGGGCTTTGCTATATCGCGTATATATTTCCCGCTGTTGGCCGAAAACTCTATCAGCTGAAGAACCGAGTCCTGTTCGCTGTTTTTCAGGATGCAGTACTGCGCAGTCGAGTTATCAAGCTTATACAAAGTTTTTACCGTATCTTCATCATAGCTTCCGCGTGCAATTACCTGAAAGTGCATATATTTGCAGTAGAAATCTACAGAACTCTTCAGTTCCTTGACGCTGATACATATGCGTAAAATGCCACTGTAGGTCATAATTTTAACCACACATCTTTCTATGATGGGGACAGGCTGAGCCTGTCCCCATAGCCAAGTTGATTATTCGGGATATACGCAGCGGTCCTCGAAGTGGAGCATTTCCTCAACGGGGAACATGGTCTCCAGCATGTAGCGATGCAGAGCATTGCCGGTGGTACCGACATAGCCTTCGGGATCACGCAGGAATGCGATAACCTCTGCCGCAAACTCCTGGGGATAATCGAGCCAGCCCATAATACCGGCATACTCGATGACCTTGATCTTATTGATCTCGGAGCCAAGACGGGATGCCGCGTGATCTACGCTCTCAAATACGGGAGGCTTAACACAGTCCATGGAGCCTACGAGCTGGAGAGAGGGCTGCTTGACAAAGGGAAGAACTCTCTTCATATCCCATGCATAAAGCGCGGTCATCAGGCAGCTGCCGCCCTTGTCAAAGTGGAGCATGTTTGCCATAGCTGCTCTCTGCACAAACTCAAGCTTGGAGTCGGGGTTTTCGTTGAGCTGCTCAAGGAACATTGCCGCCATGTGAGAGCCGTCGGGCTGACGCTGGAGGAAGCCGGTCTCGGGACCAACAACTTCGCCGGGCTTGAGATTGCGGGTGATGGGCATGTTGTACGCGCCGATCTGATCGCGGCGTGCGTGCTTGTCCTTACGGAGCTCGTCCTGATAAATTGCCAGGCCGCCAAATACGAGCTTGTCAACTCTTTCAGGGAAACGTGCCGCCAGGTCTACCATAAGAAGAGAGCCGGAGTGCTGTCCGACGAACGACGCCTTCTCAACGCCGATAGCGTCCATAAAATCAACGACGGACTGGGTGAAATCGTTCAGCTCCATACCGCGGGGAGCGGGTGAAGAAAAGCCGAAGCCGAGGGTATCGGGAGCATAGCATTTGAAGCCTGCTGCTGCAACGAGCGGAAGAACTCGCTCGAACTCAAAGTTATTCCACATGCACTGATGAAGGAATATGACAGGCTCGCCTTCGCCTATCGTCTCGTAATACATCTGCACGGTCTGCTTTCCGTTGCTGAGACTGGGGATGATCGCATAGTTTCTAACTACGTCAAGTCTGTTGGTAGCCATAGATTTACCTCTTTCTTAAATGTAATGTGTATAGTTTCTATTTTCTCATCGCTGCCTGAGCTCTCGACAGCGATGATCATGCACTCAGATGTCAAGAGCGGCAAAGAAGCCGTCGTGTATTGCGGTAGTGATGGTATCGGGGGTCTGCGCATCGCCGATGATGCGGACCTCGTCGAAGCGCTCGCTGAGCATGTCGTAAAGCTTGTTGTCTGCCTTTGTACCGAAAGCGATGACGGCATCACCGCAGGCAAGAAGCTTCTTCTCACCGGTCTGCATATCTTCAATTTCAACGCCGCCGTCGGAGAAGCGGGAGACCTTGTGCTGGCAGTATACAGGAACCTCAGCAGCTGCGAGCTTCTTCATCATTACTATACGGGTCATAAGCTCTTCCTTGAGTATGAGGTCAGGCAGCATTTCCACTATGCTCACCTTATGGCCGCGTTCAAGCAGCTCCAGGGCAGTCTCGACGCCTACCTGGCCGCCGCCGCAGATAACGATATCGCCGCTTACCTCTGCCTTGTGCAGAAGCACGTCCTGAGCGATCTTGGCCTTCTCTATGCCCGGGATCGGCAGAATGAGAGGAGTGGCGCCGGTGGCAAGCAGAACATAGTCAGCGTTGAGGTCACCTACGTTAGATTCTGTCACGGGTGTGTTGAGCTTTATTTCAACGTTGTCCATGCGCTCAAGCTGAACCTTGAAAAATTCGGGAACATGCTGTAAAATATCCTTACAGGGAGAGCTGGATGCCATACGCAGCTGTCCACCGCAGAGCCTGTCACTTGCTTCGTAGACAGTGACATTATGACCGCGCTGTCCCGCAATATATGCTGCCTCCAGTCCGGCAGGACCTGCGCCTATTATCGCAACATTCTTCTTTACCTCCGCCTTGCCGACGCTATCCTTCGGGAAACGGCTTTCACGGCCGGCGATGGGGTTGAATGTGCAGCGCAGCGGCATCTGAGCAAATATGCGCTTGCCTATGCAGTAGTTGCAGTTGAGGCACTTGCGGATACCGTCAAGATCGCCCTTTTCTATCTTCTTAACAAAATTGGGCTCAACTATCCACTCGCGCGAGAGCGATACGAAGTCTGCCTGACCGCTTGCGATAACATTCTCGGCGACCTCTGCATCGAAAATTCTTCCCTGAGCAAATACGGGGATACTGACGACGTCTTTAATTTCCTTTGCAAGGTAAGCGAGCGTAGCCTTAGGCTGATAAATGGTCGGGATCATCCATTCAACCGTCTCAAATACCGCAGCCTCACAGTCGAGCGCCGCAACGCCGTCTTCCTCCATCCACTTTGCGAGTATCTTGGATTCCTCTATGCCGCGGCCTGCATCGCCGAGGAATTCGTCAACGGACCAGCGAACGATGATCGGAAAGTCCTTGCCGCATTTCGCCTGAATGTCGAGGATCAGCTCGTGCAGGAGACGGTAGCGGTTTTCAAGTGAGCCGCCGTATTCGTCGGTGCGGTTGTTGAACCACGGGGTGAGAAATTCGGAAATGAGATATCCTCCGATCGCATGTATGGTAACAGCGTCGAAGCCTGCACGCTTGCAGTTGAGGCAGCTGTAGCCGAAGCAGTCGATCATGGTCTTGATCTCCTCTTTGGTCAGCGGGCGAACAGGAGCGCCGACGAAGCGTGACTTCAAGGTTCCGGGAGCTACCCGAGTCTCATTGTATACTCCCTGACTTCCCTTATCGTACGGGAAACCGAGAGACTGTGCGCCGCCGCCGGTGGAGACGTTTATAGTGCACTTTGCACCTGCGCGGTGTATTGCCTCGGTGAGCTCCGCCATCATGGGAACATACATGTTGTCATCAACGCGAATCGAGCCGGGATACGGATCGATTTTATCTACCTTTGTCGCACCCTGCGCGGAGTGAACGGTAATAAGGCCGCAGCCTCCGCGGGCACGCTCAACATAGTAATCGATGATCTTGTCGGTGATCTCACCGTCGCTCGATGCGTAGAGCGTTTCGGTCGGTCCCATTACCACTCTGTTCTTCAGCTGAAGATTGCCTATCTTGCCCGGTGCAAGAAGATGTGGGAACTGTTGATTTTGCTTTTTCATGTCTTTCCTC
>JAUMVS010000075.1 GCA_030530045.1 Phoenicibacter congonensis | reverse complement strand
CGTTTTCGTTAACGAGAGCGCCACCAGAGTTGCCAGGGTTAATTGCTGCGTCGGTCTGAATCATGTTTGGATAAATCTTCACATCAGATGATGAGCTTGTGCTTGAACTTGAAGAGTCAACGATTTGTGATCTTGAAGTTGCAGAGACGATTCCAGTTGCAACCGACTGCTCAAGACCAAATGGGCTGCCGATTGTCATTACCCACTCGCCTGTCTTGATTGAGTCAGAATCGCCGAGCTCAATTGCAGTGAGCTCCTCATCAGGCTCAACCTTTAGAACAGCGATGTCGCTTGATGAGTCGGAGCCAACCAAAGTTGCAGTGTAGGTTTTACCATTAACAGTTACCTCGAATCCAGTTCCATCCTCGATAACGTGTTGATTGGTCAAAATGTAGCCGTCTTTAGAAATAACAACGCCAGACCCAGTTGATATCTGTGTTGTTGAAGAACTGCCTGAGTTAGACCCGCTATTGCCACCGCCAAGGTAGTCAAATATTGAACTTGACGACGATGAAGTGTCATTGCCGTAAACGGTCACAGAAACGACGCTTGGCAAGCATTTTGCAGAAACAGCTTCTGCCAAGCTAGTTGAGTTGTCGGAAACCGTAATTGATGATGAAGTGTCGGAACCTAGAGTTGTGGTTCCGCTGTTGATTGTTGTCTTGCCTCCAAAAACACCAGTAAAGCTGCAGATTCCGAAGAACAAGACGCAAGCTAGGAGTGCGCCAAGGAAACCGATGCCAAACATTGAAGCAAGCTGTTTTTTATCTTTTTTGCAAGCAACAGCACTTGAGTTAGCTGCGCTATTATATGTGGGTGGGACGCCAGTGCCAATGTTAGGAGAATTTGGATTTTGGGTTTCTTTTGAATTGGTAGGCTTAAAATTGGAAACTTTCTCATTTCCGGTCACTGGCGCCTCATTAATGTTCGAAGAGTTCGCATTTACTGTCTCTTCTTTAATTGTTTTCTGCTCTTTGTGAACACTCCTAATCGCATCGAGGCGATGAGTGTTTTGTGCGTTTGAGGTGGATGTTTGCATAGGGAGGGAAACGGTAAGGTTTTTTGTTGATTCTGCGTTTGACTCTGAAGCAAATGTTTGATTCTTGCTTTCTGTTGTTTCATTCGCTTGAGTCGTGTTTTTATTTTCTTGATTCATTTTTTTAAAACATCCACCTTGAACTCTCGAACTTGTGTGGGGTTTTAAGCGGAAAGGATGGTTCTTAAAACCTCACAAGCTTAATTTATAACCACAGCCACCCACCGTCAACGAAAAACGCGTTGAATACAACGCCAGGGTAACAAGGTTACACCCCGGGTTGTACACCCCTAAACCTTGCGAGTTGTGCTTGTCTAATCAGTGCAAATAAAAAAGGTTGCGCCAGCTAAAATGCCAGCACAACCCAAAGATTTTGCCGCAGCTAAAAAGCTTTGCGGCTACAAAAGATCCGTCGAGAGGAATTCTTTTGTTATCTGAGATTGAGGGTTTTCGAAAATTTGCTGCACTGTCCCCTTCTCAACAAACGTGCCGCCATGCATAATTGCTACATAATCACTAGCGTCACGCGCAAATTTCATGTCATGAGTAACAATAACAATGCCGATTCCGCTCTTTGCGATGTCGCGAATGAGCATTGCAACTTCGCGCGAAAGGCGCGGGTCAAGCGCACTTGTTGGCTCGTCAAAATAAAGAACCGCAGGGTTCATTGCCAGGGCGCGAGCAATAGCTACGCGCTGCTGCTGACCACCTGAGAGGTCGCAAGGCACCATGTCGGCACGGCCAAGCATGTCGAGCTCTTCAAGGTGCTTCTTTGCAATTTCGCGAGCCTCTTCCTCGCTTTTTTTAAGAACCGTCTTTAGCGGACGCACAATGTTTTGCATAACTGTGTAGTGCGGGAAAAGATTGAAGTTCTGAAAAACAAGCCCGCAACGGCGGCGTGCCTCATTTAAAACATCAGGCTTTGCATAAACTGACTTGCCGTCCTTTTCGGTGCAAACTTTTAACTCTTCATATTCAAGAGTGCCGCCATCGAAAAACTCGAGCATAGTCATGCAACGAAGAAGGGTTGACTTACCAACGCCTGAAGGACCAATGATTGTCATTACCTCGTCATCATCAACAGCAAAATCGACGTCATGCAAAACGACATTGTCGCCAAAAATCTTTTTGCCCTTGCGAACAATAACTACTTCTTTAGGCATGGTAGTAATCCATTCTCTTCTCAATCAAGTTCAAAATCGCCGTGATGAGCAGGCAGAAGCCCCAGTAAATGAGCGCTGCCAGGACATATGGGAACATTGAAACTTCTTTTGCAGCAAGTGCCTTAGCAGTTGAGAACATCTCGCCAATTCCAAGAACAAATGCAAGTGATGTGTCTTTGACGAGCGTGATGATTTCATTGCCAACTGCGGGCAAAACACGCTTTACAACCTGAGGCAAAATGATTTGCATGAAAGTTTGTGAACGAGTGTATCCAAGAACCTTTGCAGCTTCATATTGCCCAGTTGAAATGGACTGAATTCCGCTTCTGTAGATTTCGCCGAAATAGGCAGAATAATTGAGCACGAAGCCGATTCCGCAAGCGATGAGCTTCCAGTCAGAACCTGTGCTGATTCCAAAAATGTAGTAGGGGCCAAACATAATTGCCATGAGCTGCAACATGAGTGGCGTGCCTCGCATGATTGAAATGTAGAGTTGAGCGATGCCTGAAATAACTTTAATCTTGCTCATCCTGGCAAGCGCCACCACTATTCCTAGTGGCAGCGCTCCAATCAAAGTTATCAGGAAAATCGACGCTGAGAAACCGAAGCCCTCGAAGAGCATTCCCAGCATTGTATTTAGTTCCATTTAAATTCTTTCTACTTCAATTTCCAGTTATCGATTGACATTCCGTAGTCGGCATATTTCTCGCAAAGTTGCTTAACGGTGCCGTCGGCATAAAGCTCTTTCAAAGTAGCGGTGACTTTAGCAGCCATCTCTTTGCCGTTTTCATCGTTCTTGAATCCAACTGCGTAGTTTTCATCTGACAGAGTCTCAGAAAGCTGTACATATTTAGTTGGGTTAGCTGTGAGCTGGTATTGTGCAATTGAAAGGTCGCAAGCTACTGCATCAACTGCGCCAGAATCGAGCTGCAAGAAAGCGTTGTTGAAGTCGCTGATTGTGTCAAGGCGACCGAATGTGTCGGCAAGTGCTTTCTGGTCACCCTCGAAAAGTTCAAGAGTTGAAGATTCTGCCTGAGTAATAACTACTTTTCCAGCAAGGTCAGAAAGAGATTTGATTGAAGAGTCGGCCTTTACGACAACAACCTGACCGTTAATCATGTATGGCTCAGAGAAAGCATATTTGCCTTCGCGGCCCTCAATGGTAAAGCCATTCCAAATGCAGTTGATTTGACCCTGGTCCAAAAGCGCATCTTTCGCGTCCCAATCAATTGGCTGAAGTTCGATGTCCCAGCCGTTCTTTTCAGCTGTGAGTTTTGCCATGTCGATGTCAAAGCCAGTGTACTCACCATCATCACCAATGAAGCCATATGGTGGGTAGGACTGATCGAAGCCAACAATGAGTTTTGTCTTGCCAGTTGAGCTATCTGATGAGCTGCCCGATGAGCAGCCAACTAATGAGACTGCCATCAAAGCGCAAACCAAAACAGCTATCACAGCTGCAAGTTTGCCCTTAAGTGTTTGTGCGTTCATGTTTATTCTCCTCTCGACTGTTGAATCTTTAAAACGAACACGCATAAATACAACATTGATTACTTTAGCACAGTAAAGCACTAAAGTGAAAACAATTTTGAATAATTTGGAGTTACGTAAGAGAGATTTCAAGAAAAGCCCAGCGTTAAGGCACACTAATGTATAATCTTTTTGCTTAAATTTAAAGAAGGAAAGAACATGGCAAGTCAATCGAACACATTCTTGAAACAAAAAGAGATTAGCGACAAAACGCGTGCAGACATCGAACTGCATCCTGAAAATTACAAAATTCTCACAGGTGATCGACCAACTGGCCGCTTGCACATGGGCCATTATTTCGGAACAATCATCGACCGCGTTGCTCTGCAAAACAAGGGGATCGACACGAACATTCTGATTGCTGACTATCAGGTCATCACCGACCGCGACACAACTGAAAACATCGCTGACAACGTCAAAAACATGGTGATTGACTACATCGCTTGCGGAATTGACCCAGAAAAGACGATGATTTACACTCACTCGGCGGTTCCAGCACAAAACCAGCTGATGCTGCCTTTTCTCTCACTTGTTTCAGAGGCTGAACTTTTGAGGAATCCAACTGTTAAAGCTGAGCAGGAAGCCAGCGGCCACACACTTTCTGGACTCCTTCTCACCTACCCTGTTCACCAAGCTTGCGACATTTTGTTCTGCCATGCTAACATCGTTCCAGTTGGCAAAGACCAGCTCCCACACATAGAGCAAACAAGACAAATCGCACGCCGCTTTAACGAGCGTTATGCTCACGTTTTCGAAGAGCCAGTCGCTCTTCTGACCGAAGCAGTTGAGCTTCCTGGTCTCGACGGCAGAAAGATGTCAAAGAGTTACGGCAACTCAATTGCGCTTTCTAACACCGAGGAAGAAACTGCAAAACTCATCAAAAAAGCAAAGACCGACTCCGACAGAAACATCACGTTCGACCCTGAAAATCGCCCTGGCGTTTCTGCACTTCTTACAACTGCAGCTCTTTGCACAGGCAGAAAAGCTGAAGACATCGCAGAAGAAATCGGAGATGCTGGTTGTGGCGCTTTGAAGGCCTACGTCACAGAATCGGTGAATAGCTACCTGGCTCCAATTCGTGAGAGACGCCACGAAATCGAAAACAACGACGAAATGATCAAGGAAATTCTGCATGAGGGCAACAAGAAAGCCAACGCAATTGCAGAAGAAACCCTGCAGCAGGTTCGCGAAGCCATGGGCATGGTTTACTAAGCTAGCTGTTTTCTCACGAAAACTTCACAACAAAACAACAGGCACGCGATTAAAACGTGCCTGTTTTTTATTTATGTGAGCGCCTTCCTTTGGGCTAACGTTTTGACTAGATTCTCGCAATAAGGGCTGAAGGGGCGCCGACCAGGTTGAATTTAGATTGCGCCGGTTTGTTCTAGCTGCATTAGCGTGACGTTGTCGCGCATCTTTTGAGCGTTTTTGCGAGAGAGACGGCCAATTTCTTGGAGCTCATCAATCTTGTTAAGTTCGATGAGGAATGCAACCTCACGAACATCCTCAACATCTGATGCGTTAATGATTGCAGTTGTAACCGTTGGTGCAGGACGAGTTAGCGAGGCTAACGAGCGTTCATAGTCAACAACAATTTTTGCGGCGTCTTCTGGATAAACCGTTCCAAGTTCCATTTCGGTTTTAAGGCGCTCAACGACATATTTTTCAACTGCAATTCTCAAAAGCTTAACCTCGGAATTGCTTTCCATAACTGGGGCTTTGGCGATTTTTGCATCAAAGATTTTTGCTATGAGCCTGCGAATTCTTCTAAACGCATTCCTTGCACGAACAACCTTTTCCTTAGGCAAGATTACGTTTTCCGAGCTAGAGAGAATCTTTTCTGTTTTCTCGAGCGCATCGAACAGCGTGTCAGCAGCATCCTCGCTGACCTCCCCTGCATCAAGCATCTCTAAAATCTTTAGCTCTTCCCAGCGAATTACCTGGAGTCGGAGCGAGATGTAGGCACTGTCGCCATCGTCGGTAAACGATTTCGCAAATTCAAGACGATCTTGGTAATCCTCAACAACTGCCCTTGTAGAGGCGCGGTTGAGGTCAGTCTCAGAAGCGGTGAGCTGGTAAATTACCTCACGCAGAACATACTGCAAATTGCTGTAGTAATTTATGCGTTCAACTTCCTCATCCTCCTCAACCTTCTCAACTGGCGCAAGCAGCGGAAGGACAAATGTAGCAAGCAGAAGAGTTACAACGATAACACCGCAGCCAATGAAGATTAGCAGGCTTCGTTCTGAAACCATGCGTCCGTCACTAAGGACATAGGGCAACGTGAACAAAATCGAAAGCGTGATGGTTCCTTTTGCGCCGCAAAGCGTCAAAATGAGAGCGCGCTTGATTCGCGAAAGCGGCTTTTCGTCGTCCCCCATGTCTTTGTCGCGCATCATGAACCAGGCCCAAATAAAGCGCGTGAACAGCAAAATAAATGTCACAAGGCCGATGCAAGCAAGCAAGAAAACGTTTGAAATGCTCGCGTCATCCCAAGCATAAACCATTGCCTCTGGAATTTGAGTTCCCAACATAACAAACACGATGCCATTTAGCATGAACGACAAAACTTCCCAAACGCTTTCAGAAACGATGTTCATCTTTGAAGCGCTTGGTGTGCCTTTGATGTTTTGAATTGGATCCACCAGACCACATGCAACTACAGCGATGACGCCACTGCAATGTATTGAGTCGGCAAGCAAGTAGACCAAAAACGGCATGCAAATCTCAAACAGCACGTGAAAGACTGTTGAATCAAGCCCCGATTCGCGCATTTTTCGAAGAAAGACTTTGCAGCCAAATCCAAGCGCGACACCAACAAGCAAGCCACCAAAAAATTCAATCACAAAGTCAATGCCAACGTGAACGAGACTGACTTTACCAACCGCAGCAGCTGCGATTGCAACCTGAAACATTACGATGCCACTGGCGTCGTTTAGCAAAAGCTCGCCTTTCAAAAGCGAAAAGATGCGCTTTGGAATGTTGGTGGTTTTTGAAACAGAAGTTACTGCCACAGCATCGGTTGGACCAAGAGCAGCACCAAGTGCCAGCGCAGTAAAGAGCGGCACCATTGGAACAAGCCAATGAAGTGCAAATCCGATGACTATAGCAGTGAGGATTACAAGACCAATCGCCAGGCCTAAAACGCCTTTTCTTTCTTTCCAAAGCTCAAGTTTGCTCGCGTGCTTCGCCTCGATGTAAAGGAGCGGCGCAATAAAAAGCACCATGAAGAGCTCGGAGTCAAGCTCGATGTTCACAGCGTTCTGCGCATAAAGCGCAATCAAAAGACCAAGGCCAATCTG